>CAYFWD010000023.1:0-21035 GCA_964346795.1 uncultured Bacteroidaceae bacterium | reverse complement strand
CATCAAACAAAACCGAAATAGAGGTTATTGTTGAGATTTATGACCTGAGAAATAACTTAGTTGCAAAATTTTCTGAGAGAGGCACAGCTAAAACTAATATGGCTGCTTACCATGGTTACTATGAGTTTCAACGCAAATGTGCTGCTGAGGCTCTGGAAGATGGCTTAATAAAGGTGAAAGAATTAATACAAAAAGACTATCAAGCCATTAATGCTAAACTAAGATAAGATTATTTCTTTCAATTATAATTTATTTGTATTTATGTCTAAGGTTTCTATACGCCAAGCAAACGAAAAGGATACTCCATTAATATTGAATTTCATCAAACAATTATCTGTTTATGAAAAGCTGCCAAATGAAGTTAGTGCTGATGTAGAAACCCTTCATAAATCTATTTTTATTGAGAAATGTGCTAAGGTTATCTTTATCATGGAAAATGATAAGGAGGTTGGCTTTGCACTTTATTTTTATAATTTTTCAACATTTACAGGTAAGAAAGGGTTATATTTAGAAGATGTATTCGTTTTGGAAGAATATAGAGGAAAAGGATATGGGAAAAAGCTCCTTGCTTACTTAGCTGACATTGCAGTTAAAGAAGATTGTTCTCGTTTTGAATGGATTGTTTTGGACTGGAATACTCCGTCAATAGAATTTTATAAATCTTTTGGGGCTTTCCCTTTAGATGATTGGACTGTTTTTCGCTTACAAAAAGATAACTTAATCAGCTTAGCAAAACAAAATACACTTTGAAACAAGACAACAACTTATTATTATATGATTTGTGGAAAAACTTAAATTGTTTTTTATTGTCTTTACCTTAGGCTTATGTTCGATTAAATCTTTCGGACAAGACGTTCATTTTTCCACTTTTGACGCTAACCCCATGTTATTAAATCCTGCTCATACTGCCTTTGGTAGTAACTTATTTCGTGCAGGAACAATTTACAGAAACCAATGGTCTACCGTTTCTCAAGGATATAACTCCTATCTTTTGACAGCCGAAGTCTTACCTTATAGCAACAGAATAAGAAAAGAAGGTATAGGAGTAGGCGTTAGCTTTATGGCAGATGTTGCAGGCAGTTTACGATATGGACAACAAAGCATTGGCATATCAGCATCTTATTTCAAAGCTATTGATGTAAATAAGGAACATTATATTTCTTTTGGTATAACAGGCAATACTTCTTCATGGGGATATGATTTAGCTAACTCAATATTTGGACGTTATCCAGAAGACAGAGAAGGCATTCTCTTAAATACTATAAGGACTTACGACTTTGGATTAGGAACACATTGGCAAATGAAAGCAAATGATAAGCATAACCTTCAAGCAGGGGCAGCTCTTTTTCATATAAATCAGCCACAACTCTCCTACTATGAAGACTCCGATATTATACTTCCTATGCGTTTCAATGCCTATTTCTCCGATTTAATAATGATTAAATATGACAATTTCATAAAGCCAACAATATTTTTTCAGACGCAAAAAGAGTTTATAGAGCTTGTGATTGGAGGAGATTACTGCATTAATATTGCCGAAACTACCTTAGATTATAAAATAATTTCTATTGGTGCTTATTATAGAGCTGCAGATGCTTTAATAGTTATGGGAAAGTACAGGTACAATAACCTCAACATTGGCATCTCTTACGATATTAACCTTTCCAAGTTAACGCCAGCCTCTAAATCTTATGGAGCTGTTGAGCTATGGCTTCTATACTCTTTCAACCCTACTGGCTACAAAAGAACCAAAACATCTATTCCATGTCCAGCATTCTAAAAAAAACACTCCTTACAATATCCTTACTATTGATTTTTTCTGCAAAATCTTTTACCCAAGAGAAATATATGATTGCCTACGAAAAAGAAGGCGATTATCAGATGAGTCAAAAAGAATACGAAACAGCTCTTAAACAATACACAACAGCAAGAAAGTTTTTCAGAACACCCTTAAGGATATTTTACAAATGCGGTGAGGCTTGCAGAATGCTAAAAGACTATGACAAGGCAGAATATTACTATCAAAAAGTCTTTACAAAAAATGACACCACCGACCTAATCAAAGAATTTCCCTATCTTCACCTTAACTTGTCAGAGGTTTCTATTTCAAATGGCAATTTGTTTTCAGCAAAAGATATTTTGGATACCCTTATAATAAGGAGTAAAGATTCCATTATCATACAGGAAGCCAAGCATAAAAGAAAAACAATTGATTGGATAATAAAGAATAATAAGAACGTGTATGGCAATAGTGTTATCAACCTTGGGAAGAATATTAATAATGAATCCTCTCAAACCTGCCATTTTGTTCTTAACGACACAATACTTTTTCTCTCAAACATTGACTATAAAAAGGTTGTAGAAAAGAATATTACATACTATAAGGATACTTATCAGCAGATTTATACAAGCATTATAGACTCCAATTCCCATTCCCCAATAAAACATTATGATGTTAAAGAAATCAACAAAAAGAAAACCAATATTACAAATATTACCTTTGATATCTTAGACCATACAGCCTACTTTACTTTGTGCAGTTCTTGGGACAACGAAGGCTGTCTTATATACTATTCTGAGCTGAAAGATGGCAAATATCAAAAAGCCAAAAAGCTCAATAAAAAGATTAACCTCAAAGGAAGCAATAACACACAACCCAACATTGGATATTATAATAATGAGAAGATACTCTATTTCTCTTCAAATAGAGAAGGAGGATATGGAGGATATGATATTTATTGCTACGTATTGGACGGAAAAGACAATGAGATAATAAACCTTGGACCAGTTATAAACACTAAGGGAGATGAAATAACTCCCTATTATTCAATGATGGACAATTCACTTTATTTTTCTTCTAACTATCATTTAGGATTTGGAGGTTTTGATATATTCCATTCAGAAGGCTGGGCTACACGTTGGACAACGCCTGAAAATATGTTACAACCCATTAACTCTCCTGCAAATGATATTTATCCCATAATTGTAGACCCTGAAGAAAAGGGTTACTTAACTTCAAATCGTGAGGGGTCTTTTTCAACAAACAACAAAACCTGCTGCAATGATATATATATGTTTGAAATATCAGGCATTCCAGAAGTGCCAACTATAGATGAAGTTAAAAACATAGCCAAGTTTTCCCCTGCCTTTGACCTTCCATTACAGCTCTTTTTTCATAACGACCAGCCAAATCCACACTCCAACTCCACAAAAACCGACATAGACTACGAAGAATGCTACAAGGAATACAAGGCAATGAGCAATATATACAAAGCAGAAGCCACACGCTATATTAATGATTCTACCGAAAACCTGATAATAGACAGCATTAAAAACTTCTTCCAAGTACATATTGACAAAGGAATGAAAAAATTAAACGATATGTGCGAGTATCTCTATCAAAGACTTCTCTTAGGCGAAAAGATAGACATTTCAATAATTGGCTACTCTTCCTCACTTCATAACAACACTTATAATTACGCACTTTCAGAAAGAAGGATAGGCACAATAATAAATTATATGAATAAATGGCAAGAAGGCAAGCTAAAACCCTTCTTTTCTAATAATGCCAACGATTCTATTCCCTACCTAAACATCAAAACCCTTGCAATGGGGAAATTGGAAAGCAAGAGCGAAAACCCTAAAAACCTGGACGAAAGAAGAAAATCTATTTACAAAATAGATGCAATGTACGAAAGGAGAATAGAAATTCGCCTTATAGAAGTAAGAAAATAGGATTTAGCGGAATTAAAGCTTCGTTTAAATTCCTAAAAAAAGAGCTTAATGCTTTTTTACCTTAAAGTATTTCATTTGTAAGGTTTGTTTTTGTATTTTTGCTTGTTGTAAACCTAAAATAATAACTGCGTTATGAATATTTTACTTCTTGGTTATGGGAAAATGGGCAAAATGATTGAAGAGATTGCCCTCTTAAGAAATCATAATATTGCTTATATCATTGATAAGGACGACTCATGGGACGATATTGATGCCGAAAAGATTGATGTTGCTATTGATTTTTCTACTCCCCAGAGCGTAATTGATAATATTGTAGCTTGTTTTAATAGAAATATACCTGTTGTTGTGGGAACTACTGGGTGGTATGGCAGGCTCAATGAGATAAGAGATTTGGCTATTGAACATGGAAAGGGTTTATTTGTTGCCTCCAATTTCAGTGTTGGAATGTTAATTTTTAATAAAATCAATAAGGAGCTTGCCGTTTTGATGAACAATCAGCCTTCCTACGATGTGTCTATTGAAGAGATACATCATATACATAAACTTGATGCACCAAGTGGGACAGCAATTACTTTGGCAGAAACGATTATTGACAACTTAGACAGAAAGACTAAATGGGAGTTAGACAATGAAAATGAAAAGCCGGATATTATTAACATACAAGCACAAAGGATTGGTGAGGTACCAGGAACTCATAGTATAACCTATTCTTCGGAAGTTGATGATATAATTATTACTCATCAGGCTCATAATCGTAAGGGTTTTGCCTTGGGAGCTGTTTTGGCGGCAGAGTTTATGAATGGGAAAAAGGGCTATTATAGTATGAATGATTTAATAAAATAATTGTTATGAAAAGCTATTCTATTGGCATTGACATCGGAGGAACAAAAACTGGCTTTGGATTAGTTGATGAAAGTGGTAACATAATTTCTACTTCTTCTATTTCAACCAAAAAATACGATATTGTAGAGGACTACCTTGACGAGGTTATTAATAATATTCTTCTTTTGATTGATAAGTGTGAAGATAAATCTTTGCTTAAAGGTGTTGGAATTGGAGCACCTAATGGTAATTATTATAATGGCACTATTGAATATGCTCCTAATCTTAAGTTTGAAGGCATTATCCCAGTGAAGGATTATATTGAAAAGAAATTAAAAGAAAAGGGATATGACTTGAAAGTTACATTAACCAATGATGCAAATGCAGCAGCTATTGGAGAAATGATTTATGGAGGAGCCAAAGGAATAAAGAATTTCATAATGATAACCTTGGGAACAGGGGTTGGAAGCGGTATTGTTGTTGATGGTAAGATTGTTTATGGGTTTGATGGATTTGCAGGAGAGGTTGGGCATACAATAGTTCAGCCTGAAGGAAGAATATGTGGCTGTGGTAGAAAGGGCTGTGTAGAGGCATATTCTTCTGTTACAGGACTAAGAAAAACAGCTTTGGAATTATTAAATAACACTAATTCGGAGTCTTCTTTAAGGGAGATAGCCAAGGAAAATATTGGAGGAAAAACTATTTATAATGCTGCTATAAATGGAGATATACTTGCTTTGAAATGTTTTGAAATAACAGCCAAGATGCTTGCTATAGGAATTGCCAATGCAGTTGCTATAACTTCACCTGAGAAAGTTTTTCTTTTTGGAGGATTGACAAAGTCTGGAGATTTATTAATGAAACCTTTGAAGAAGTATTTTGAAGAAAGTCTTTTTGTTGTCTTTCAAAATAAGATTGAATTGGAAATATCACACTTAGATGAAAATAATGCAGCACTATTAGGAGCAGCAGCACTTACTTATTAAGTTAAATTATTGACATGAAAAGGTTAATATATATCTGTTTTATAATTTTATTCTTTGGTGCATGTTCTCAAAGAAATTATTATGGTGGAACAGAAACTATTGCTGAAAATAGCTTATTAAAAGAGAAAGTGGTGTTAGAAAAAAATCTTTTTAATAGACCCACTAAAATATTTATTGGCACAAACGAAGATAAATATAGCTTCTTAGATACTGTTGCATGGACTTATTCTAAAGTAATGTATTTTAATAAGGACTTTGTAAAGAATAAATCTGTTAATTTTTATATTGATAAAGTAATTGGCTCTGCTAAGTTTTACTTTAATAATAAACTTTTTTTAGAAACAAATAATGGATTTATTTCATATAAAATTGATGTTCGCAAGTTTCTAAAAGTAGGAAATAATGAATTAAAAATAGAGTTTACTCCTATTTCTTCAAGTCTTAACTACGATAATAATAAGTATAATACTCTTGCTTCTGAAAAAAGAGTAATAAATCGTTTTCCTCAATATCTTTTTGGCTGGGATTGGTATCCAAAGATGCTTTATCCTTCATTTGACAGGATAGAAATATATAGTGATTATAAAGACCAAGATGTTGAATACTACGTACAAACTCTTAAAATAGAAAATGATACTGCCTTTATGCTTTTGAATATTAATAATGATAAGCATTATTTTCAAATAACTAAACCTAAACTTTGGTGGCCAAATGGAATGGGGGAAGCAGATATGTATTATTTAGCAACTGAAGAAATAGGATATAATAAAATTGATACATATATTTATTTTGGAATTAGAACAATTGAACTTGTTCAAGAAAAGGATTCTATTGGTCAAAGTTTCTATTTTAAGATTAATGGAAAGCCAATGTTTGTTAAGGGTGCAAATTATATTCAGGATAATACTAATGTATTAGATATTTTTTTAATAAAAAACTTGGGAGTTAATATGCTTAGAGTTTGGGGAGGCTCAAGTTATGGTGATAAAAATTTTTATGATATATGTGATAAATTAGGTATTTTAGTTTGGCAAGACTTTCCTTTTGCATGTGCATTATATCCTGCTGACTCTGCATTTTTGGATAATGTTAGAGAAGAAGCTACTCAAAACGTAAAACGCATAGCTAAACACCCTTCACTTGCTTTGTGGTGCGGTAATAATGAGATATGGGAAGGTTGGAATAACTGGGGTTGGAAGCAGGAAGTTAAGGATACTGTTAAAGCTGTTGAAAACTATAATAAGCTTTTTAAGGAGTTACTTCCAAATATTGTAGAAAAATATACTCCAACAATAAATTATATACACACCTCTCCTTTACATGGTTGGGGAAGAAAAGAAAGTTTAACACATGGCGATTGTCATTATTGGGGTGTATGGTGGGCTGATTCTACTTTTGAAACATACACAAGAAAGGTTCCACGCTTTATGAGTGAGTATGGATTTCAATCTCCTCCTACTCTATCTACTATTGAAACATATATGTCAAAGCCTTATTCAAAGGAAAATCCTGAATTTGCTATCCACCAAAAGCACCCAAGAGGGTTTGAACTTATTGATAATAGGATAAAAGAGTGGTTTGGCGAATACACATCTGACGAAGATTATATTTTCAAAGCAGGTGCTACTGCACAGGAAGCTTATAAGATAGCTATTGAAGCTCATCGCAGGGCTATGCCTTATTGTATGGGAACAATGTTTTGGCAGCTTAATGAGCCTTATCCAGCAATTGGGTGGTCATGTATTGACTATAATAATAATCCAAAACCAGTTTATTACACTATACAAAAAGCCTATGAGCCTATAATATTCTCAATAGACAAGTATTCTAATCCTGACTCAATATTTATTTATGTTTGTAATGACTCTTATCAATCTTCTTCTTTGGATTATACTATTCAAATAAAAGACAACAACGACAATATAAAATTCTCCGTTACTCCAAACACAATTTCAGCAGAAAAGTTTCAATCAAAAATTATTTATTCCATTGCCCTCAAAGACATTAAAGACTTTAACCCAAAAACAGATTATTTATGGGTAGAAGGAAATATTGAAGACCATTCAAAAACACTTGTAGGGAAAAAGAAGATAAGCAACTACACATTCTTTGTTTATCCAAAAGATTATATAGACAATAACAAATACAACGAAGTAAAAAGAAAATATTATCAATAATATGAAAAAGAGAAGTTTATTATTTGGTTTATTAGGTTTAGTTAGTTTAAGCCTTTTTGCTCAAAGTTCTTTACATTATAAGAATAAGGTTGATTTGGTAGACCCTTTTATTGGAACAGACTTCCATGGGCATACTTATCCTGGTGCTGTTGCTCCTTTCGGTATGGTGCAATTAAGTCCTGACACTCGTTTAGATGGTTGGGATGGTTGTAGTGCTTACCATTACTCCGATTCTATTGTGTTTGGTTTCTCTCATACTCATCTTTCTGGAACAGGTTGCTCTGATTATGGGGATATTCTTTTTATGCCTACAACAAAAAATAAAGACAATAGCAGTTTTGCAGAAGTCTTTTCTCATAAGAATGAAAAAGCAAAGGCTGGATATTATTCTGTTAGATTTTCCAACTCCCCTATCTTCGTTGAGCTTACTGCAACAGAAAGAGCAGGATATCATCGTTATCATTTTCAAGGAAAAGATATTGAAAGAAACCTTTTAATAGATTTAAAGCATAGAGATTTTCTTTTGGCTTCTTCTTGGCAACAAATTGACGATAAAACCATTATTGGTATGCGTCGTTCTAAGGCTTGGAATGAAGACCAAATAATTTATTTTGCTGCTTCTTTCTCTGAGCCTATTCTTTCTTTGGACTATGATTCTTTAAGAGTTCAATTGTTTCTTGCCTTTGGTGTTAGCAATACTGAAAATTCAAAATTAGATATTGCTGTTTCATTGTCTTCTGTTAGTGAAGAGGGAGCATTAAGAAACCTAAGAGCAGAGAAGGCAAAAGGTTTTGATGATGCGAAACATATAGTAACATCTCTTTGGAAAAAGGAACTGAACAAGATAGATATTGAGGGAGGAACAATGCAACAGCAACGTACATTTTATACTGCTTTGTATCATTCTATGATTGCTCCGAATTTATATTCTGATGTTGATGGGCAATATCTTGGTATGGATAGGAAAATACATAAAGCTGAAAACTATAATCGCTATACTGTATTCTCACTTTGGGATACTTATCGCACGCTTCATCCTCTTTTAACCATAATTGACCAAAAACGTACTAAGGATTTCGTTAATACTGCCTTGGATATGTACAATCAAAGTGGTATTCTTCCTGTTTGGGAGCTGGCAAGTTATGAAACTTATTGTATGATTGGTATTCATGGCATTTCAATGATAGCAGATGCATATATGAAAGGGATAAGAGGTGATGAAAAACTTACTTTGCAGTCAATGATACATAATGCAAGGAGTTCGAGTAGAATTAAAAACCTTGAGAAGAAAGGTGTTTATAACCCTGAATTATTTGGTTTAGACCTCTTTGACCAATATGGTTATATCTCATCAGAATTAGAACATGAAAGTGTTTCAAAGACTTTGGAGTATTCTTATAATATGTGGTGTGTTGCACAAGTTGCAAAACAAAGGAATGAAAATCACATTTATGAAGAGTTTATAAAGAAAGCTCAAAACTATAAGAACCTGTTTAATCCCAAGAATAAGTTTATTCAACCTAAGATAAATGGCAAATTCATATCTGATTTTGACCCAAAACAGATAGATGTTAATTATACTGAAGGTAATGGTTGGCAATATGGTTTTTATGTTCCTCAAGATGTGAAAGGTTTTATTAATCTTATAGGTTCTGACGAGGCATTTACCAAGCTATTAGACGATTGTTTTAACTCAAAAGAAAAGCCAACAGGACGCAATCAGGTTGATGTTACGGGCTTGATAGGACAATATGCACATGGAAATGAGCCATCTCATCACATGGCTTATCTTTACACTTATGCTGGAGAGGCTTGGAAAACTCAAGAATTGGTAAGACGTATTCTAACAACTCTTTATTCTGACAAGCCAGATGGAATTTGTGGAAATGATGATGCTGGTCAGATGTCAGCATGGTATATTATGAGTTCATTAGGTTTTTATCCTGTTTGCCCTGCTTCTAATGAATATGTTATTGGAGCACCTCTTTTTTCAAAAGCTACAATAAGATTAGAGAATGGAAAAACTTTTGTAATCAATGCTCCTCAAAAAGAAAACGAGATGTATGTTAAGTCTATAAAGCTTAATGGTAAAAAATACAATAATACTTTTCTAAATCATTTTGATATAATGAATGGAGGTGTTATTGACTTTGTAATGGATTCCAAACCTAATAAGAAGCTTGGCAAGAAAGAAAAGACACGTCCAAATAGCGAAATTAAAGATAATCTTATTTCAATAGTACCTTATTTTGAATACGAAGGAACACAAACCTTTACAGACACAAAGCAAGTCTTTGTTAATTCAATAAATGGAAATATAATAATGCCTGCTCTTGATTATCCTGATGGAAGAAGTTTGGTACATTTTGGAGATAATGATTACACAAGAAGAAATATCACAATCAACGAAACAGTAAAAATAACAGCAACAAATACAACAAAAGACAATGTTGAAAGTATTCCTGTTAGTATAAGGTTTAATAAAATCCCTGCTGGAAGAAAAGTTAAACTTATATCTCAACCAAATCCTCAATATACTGGAGAAGGTGCAGATTGTTTGATAGACCAAATTAGAGGAGGAAACAAATGGCGTCTTAGTAAATGGCAAGGTTATTATGGGGAAGACTTTGTTGCAATTGTTGATTTAGGAGAAAAACAAGATATTACTCATATTGGTGGAAACTTTATTCAAGATATTAAGTCTTGGATATTTTTACCAAAAGAAGTAAAGTACTATATTTCAGATGACGGAGAAAACTTTACTCCATTAGAAACGATAGAAACTCCTATTCACGAAACAGACCCAACAATACTAACTCACACTTTCTACACTACCAAACCTTTCTCTGCACGCTATATTAAAGTAGAAGCAATCAATTTTGGAATAATTCCAGACTGGCATATAGCAAAAGGAGAAAAATCTTGGCTTTTTATTGATGAGATAATGATTGAGTAAAAGTTTAAGAAATTTTAAAGACATTAAGGTCTTTAATGTTCTTAAAAACAATAATAACTAATAACCATTTAATTTAAAAATTATGAATTTAAAGAAAAACTATCGTTATTTATTAGTCTTATCTATTTGCCTTATGGTTTTGGGTATGACTCTTGTTGTGCTTTTTGACAACGAAAAAGATTTATTAAATGCTCCTATTTATAAATTTATCTTGGGTATGCCTTTGGTGGTGGTTGTCTTCTTTGTTGTAATTTTTGCCCCTATAACAGAAGAGATTGCATTTCGTTCATGGGCTTGTAAAAAGAAAGTATGGACATGGATTAGCTTTGTTGTTTCTTCTGTATTTGTCTTTGCCATTAATATTTATGCAGGAGTTATCTATTCTATACTTTTTTTGGCAATAATTCTCTTTCTTAAAAACAAACCTAAGCATAGATTATTTTCTTTCCTTATCCTAACATCTATAACCTTTGCTTCATTACATTATGGCAACCTTCAACCAAGAAGTTTCTTCCTTGCCTTCCCTCAATATCTTGGCATAGGCTTACTCCTTTCATACTTTGCATTACGATTTAACCTCCTTACTTCAATAATAGCTCACGCTATAAATAATTTTCTTGCTCTTGTTGCTTTGGGAATATTCTCTCCTACCCAAGAGCCAAAAAAGTTTGAAGGCTCTACTTACAATGCTACTTTAACCAGTACTCAGACAAAATGGGGAGTCAATTATGACCGTTCAAACACTCTTGGAAGAGAAACTATTGTTTTTAAGAATTATGATATTAGTTCAATTCTTGAAAGACTTATTGGTATTAATGATACAAACTATTGGATTAAAGAGAGTGAAATATTTGATTTTAGAAGCTATGACTTATTAGTAAAACAAAAAGATACTAATAAATATATTGACTATAAGACTGTGGTTGTGGATTTATCCAAATTAAAAAACATTAAGATAGATACCATAAAAGAGAAACGTGAGGTATATGTTCTTAATATAAAAGACTTGGATAAGATAATTGATAAGGGTGAGGATTGGGAAAGCAAAGATCCACTTTTTAAAACATCTGTTTTTGCTTTATGTAGTGAACTTTCAAGAGGCACAATAGCATCAATGGAAGAAACTCCAACAATAATACCTCAAAAAGGAGTTTCTAACAATTTTATTTGGATTGATTCAATAAGCTATATAAATACTCAACCTTTGAAGAAAAGAAAAATATGCTAAATACCACTCATGGCATCACTCTAACAAAGAAAGATACTATTATAAATATTATTCGATTTAGAAGCAAGTAAGACAAACAAAACTTATAAGTAATTTACTAGTTTATAGCCTTTATTTAAAACAAATAAAGGCTTTTTTATTTTATTAAATGAAGTTTAATTAGTTCTAAGCTTCGTTTATTTACTTTTAAGTTTCGTTTATTTTTGAAAAAGCTAAGGTTTTTTTATCCTTTTATTTTGGTCTTTTTTAATTTTTATTTGAAAAAAATAATTGATTATAGAAATCTTTTGTATCTTTGCCGTGTATTTGAAACCTGAGTGTAAGGACATTCCTTAGTGGGACTCTTTCACAAAGCGAGTAAAATCAATCTATTAAACAAAATATTTATAAATCTAATCCAAAAGCAGGACTAATGGAAAAGAGAATTGGAACAATCTCAATTGTTATTTACAATAAAGCAGTAGCAACTACTGTCAATAGTTTATTGTCGGAATATTCTGATTCCATATTGGCTCGTCAAGGGATACCTCTTTTAGATAAGGGTTTACACATAATTACCTTAGTTATTGAATCAACAAGCAATGAAATCAACGCTCTAACTGGAAAATTGGGAAGATTGGAAAGCGTGGAAGTGAAATCTATTTTGGCTAAGGGAAATAACAGATAAAATTAATAAACAAAAATATATGAACATAGAAGAAAGACATAAGAATTTTATTGATAGAGATAAGCTCTATGCAATTATTGAAGGCGAAGCACCTACCGAAAGTCAAGTTGATGAAATACTTAACCAAGCTCTAAAACTTAAAGGTATTGGTTTGGGAGATGTTGGGGCATTGCTTAGGGTTACGGACAAGAAACATATTCACAAGATAATGGAAACTGCCAAAATCATAAAGGAAGAGATTTATGGTAAGCGTCTTGTTTTGTTTGCTCCTTTATATACAGGAAATGTTTGTGTTAATAATTGCACTTATTGTTCTTTCCGTAAGGATAACAAGCTTATCAAGAGAAAGATTTTGACTATGGACGAAATAGCACAAGAGACTTCTGCTCTTTTGAAACAAGGACATAAAAGGGTGCTTTTGATTTGTGGTGAGAATAATAAGAATGGTACTGATTATATGATTGAGGCTCTTCGTACTACTTATGGTGTTAAGGAAAGAGGTGGAAGGGATTATGTAAGAAGAATTAATGTGGAGCTTGCTCCTATGGAGGTTAATGATTTTGCAAGACTTAAAGCCGAAAGAATTGGTACCTATGTTTGTTTCCAAGAAACTTACGATGAGAAAATGTATGAAAGATTTCACCCAAAGGGAACGCCTAAGTCAGATTATCTTTATCGTTTGACAGTTATGGATAGAGCTATGGAAGGTGGAGTTGATGATGTTGGTATTGGAGCTTTATTGGGATTGATTGATTACAGGTTTGAGGTGTTGGCAATGATAGAACATGCTAATCATCTTGAAAGAGCTTTTGGTTGTGGACCTCATACTGTTTCTGTTCCGAGAATGGAACCTGCTGTTGGAGCTCCTGATGCTGAAAACATACCTTGCCCTGTTAGTGATGACGATTTCAAAAAGCTTGTAGCTATTATTCGTATTGCTCTTCCTTACACAGGTATAATACTTTCTACAAGAGAGAATGACGAAATGAGAAATGAGTTAATAAAGTATGGTGTAAGTCAGATTTCAGCAGCCAGCAAAACAAACCCTGGCTCCTATGCTCACGAAGAAGAAAATACAGGTACTCAGTTCTCAACAGGAGACCATAGAACATTGGACGAGGTCATCAATTCTTTGGCAGATGCCGGTTATATTCCTTCTTTCTGTACTGGATGTTACAGAAAAGGAAGGGTTGGACACGACTTTATGGATTTAGCAAAGCCTGGTTTGATTAAAGACTTCTGTTTGCCAAATGCTATGTTTACCTTCCAAGAATATCTTGAAGACTTTGCTTCTGAGGACACCAAACGCAAAGGCTTAGCATTGATTGAGAAGATGACAAAAGAAATAGAAAAACCTGTATTGCAAAAGAAAATAATAGAAAACCTTTCAAATATTCAAAAAGGCGAAAGGGATATTTATTTTTAAGATAATTGATTTTAACGATATACCTTCAAAAAATCAACTTTCCTCCTAAAAGTTGGTTCAAACTCCAAGAGTTCTCCTTATCTCTTGGAGTTTTTTTGTAAAAAACTCCTTACTTAAAATATTTTATATACTTTTACGTTTTTTAATTTATGACTTTAATAAATATACTTAACGCATTTCTTAAAAGCAATAAGATTTCTGGTCTTATTCTTATTTTATGTACAATATTTTCATTAATCATTACCAATTCCGTCTTAGGAGATAACTATTCTGCTTTTTGGAATTCAAATTTAATGGGTAAGAGTATGGAATTTTGGATAAATGATGTTTTGATGACCTTTTTTTTCTTATTAATTGGATTAGAGCTTGAAAGAGAATTATATGTTGGAGAGCTTTCAAATATTAAAGACGCTATTCTCCCTCTTTTTGCTGCAATTGGAGGAATGGTTATTCCCGCATTGGTTTATTTTGGATTTAACTATGGTACTGAATTTACTTCTGGATTTGGAATATCTATGGCTACTGATATTGCTTTTGCTATTGGTATTTTGTCTCTTTTAGGCAAAAGAGTACCAACATCTTTAAAAGTATTTCTTTTAGCATTAGCAATATTTGATGATTTGGGAGCTATTCTCATTATTGCATTTTTCTATTCTAAGAAAATTGTTATTTCTAATCTATTGATTGGAATTGGCGTTTTCTTTATTCTAATTTTTCTCAACTATAAAAAAATTCATAAGCTTTATCTATACTTAATTGGAGGTATAATAATGTGGTATTTTATTTATTTATCTGGCATTCACCCAACCATTTCAGGAGTACTCTTAGCCTTTGCTATCCCTTTTAGAAAATCAAAGATTGTTTCTTGTTCACGCAAGTTGGAGCTTTTTCTTCATAAACCAGTATCCTTTTTTGTAATACCTATTTTTGCTCTTGCTAATACTGCTTTCAAGATTGAAGGTGACTTAGAAAACATAATATTTCAGCCATATAGTATTGGTATAATCATTGGCTTATTAGTAGGAAAGCCATTAGGAATATGGTTATTTAGTTTGATTGGTATTAAATTTAAACTCTGTTCTTTACCAAATGGACTTACATTAAAACAAATTTTTTCTGTTGGAATCTTGGCAGGAATAGGTTTTACTATGTCAATTTTTATAACCCTTTTAGCTTTTGACGATATTTCTGTTCAAAACAACTCGAAACTTGCTATTCTTATAGCTTCTATATTAGCAGCAACAATAGGTTTGACGTTATTATTTATTACTCTTAAAAACAGGAAAAAAATTTAGATTTTATAAACCTTTATCTCCTGAGTTGTTTTCCTATAACTGATTAACAATAGTCCAATAAAGGTTAAAAAGCCATTTAGGAGTAATAGTTCAAAATCAAAACTATAATTAAACCACTCTTTGGAATTGGCACTTAGGACGAAACAAATAACAGGTGCTAAAAGGCAAACAATAGGAACAAACTTATCTCTTACCTTTCTTTTGGTAAAAAGTCCAAAAGCAAATAATCCAAGAAGTGGTCCATAGGTTATGGATGCTACCTGATAAAGTATATCAATTAAGTGTTGGTTTTGATGACGATAATAAAATATGATAATTCCTACGAAAAGCAAAGCAAAACAAGCATGAACAATATGTCTTATTTTGGTTTTTTTCTTTTCTGAATAGTCTTTTCTGTGTTCAAGGTTTAGGAAATCTATTGAAAATGCTGTTGTAAGTGAGGTTAGAGCTCCATCGGCTGATGGAAATAGTGCTGAGATAAGACCTATTATAAATACAACTCCTGCAAGTGGTGTAAGATGATTAATGGCTATGGTTGGGAAAAGAGCATCTCCCTTAACATCAATTCCTGCTTGTGAGGCATAAATATATAGTGCTGCACCAAGCATAAGAAACAAAAAGTTCACAAAGAAAAGAGTTATACTGAAAGTTATCATATTCTTTTGTGCTGATTTTATATTCTTACAACTTAGGTTTTTCTGCATCATTTCCTGGTCTAACCCTGTCATAGATATACATATAAACAATCCTCCAAGTATTTGTTTCCACCAAGTAAGTCGTGAAGAAGGGTCTGTAACAAAAACGGTTGTATATTCACTCTTATATATTGTAGAAAACATATCCCCTACTGACATATTCATAGCATCTGCCACCATTACAAAACACATTACCAATGCTGTAAGCATAAAGGTTGTTTGTAGAGTATCCGTCCATATTATTGTTTTTATTCCTCCCTTAAAGGTAAAGAGAAGGATTAGGGTGAGAAATAGTACTACCGTTAGTTCAAAAGGTACTCCCCAATGTTGAAAAACAAAGTTTTGCAAAACAATTATCACTATAAACATTCTTAAAGAAGCTCCTAATGTTCTTGAAAGCAAAAAATAGAAAGAGCCTGTTTTGTGAGAAAAATTTCCAAATCGTGTTTCTAAATACTTATAAATAGAAGTCAGATTTAACTTATAGTAGGTTGGCATCAAGACAAAGGCGATAACCAAATATCCCAAGAAAAACCCAAACACCGTTAGCATATAGGTAAAATGACGCTCATTTACCCAGCCAGGAACACTCATAAAGGTTACTCCTGAAAGTGATGCCCCTATCATTCCGTAAGCCACCACAAACCATGGTGAACGTTTGTTACCAGAATAAAAAGATTGATTATTAGCTTTTCGTGAAGTGAAATAAGTAATCAAAAAAAGTAAAAGAGTATAGATTACGAATGCCCAAAAGATTATTTGTTCCATAGATTAAGAAAGATTTTTGTATTTTTGTAAATTGTTTTTTATCTCTTATTTTGAGATACAAAATTAATGATATTTTTCAAACCCAAGTAATAAATTAATATGGAATACCCTTCAACATTGGTTGAGAATGCTGTAAATGAACTATCACGACTCCCTGGTGTAGGGAAACGTTCGGCTCTTCGTTTTGCTCTTTTCTTACTCAAACAACCTCCTCACACTACCGAAAACCTATGCAATGCTCTAACGAAAATGAAGGCAGAGATAAAATACTGCAAAATATGTTATTCCCTTTCCGACACTGATATTTGTTCCATTTGCTCTCATCCCAAAAGAAATCATAATCAAATTTGTGTTGTTGAAAACATTAGAGATATTCTTGCCATTGAAAACACTAATCAATATAGAGGAGTGTATCATGTTTTGGGAGGAGTTATATCTCCCATTGAAGGAATTGGGATTGGAGATTTAACAATAAATCAGCTTATTGAAAGGGTTAAGGAAAAAGACATTGAAGAGATTATTCTTGCTCTTCCTACAACAATGGAAGGAGACACAACAGGGTTTTATATTAATAAACTATTTCAAGGCAGTAATATAAAAATCACAACCATTGCAAGAGGAGTAGCTATTGGGGATAATATTGAATTTGCAGATGAAATAACCCTTGGACGTTCTATCTTAAATCGTATGCCATTTAATCAAATACATAATAATGAATAGAGTAATAATTATTGGTGCTTCGTCGGGTATTGGCAGAGAGCTAGCCAAACACTATATCAACTCAGGTTATATTGTAGGTATTGCTGCAAGAAGAGAAAACCTACTGGAAGATATTAAAGCTATTAACCCTTCAAAAGTGTTTTCCAAAAGAATAGACACATCATTAAAGGACGCTAAGGATAAACTTTTGGAGCTTATTGAAGAAATGGGAGGAATGGATAGGTTTATATATTGTTCGGGAGTGGGTTATGTTAATAAGGAATTAGATTTTAACAAGGAAATACAAACCACAGAAGTTAATGTTTATGGCTTTACACAATTGATTAACGTTGCTTATCATTATTTTTCAGAAAATGGTGGTGGTCATATTGTGGGTATTTGTTCTGTTGCAGGAGTTAGGACAATATCCATATGCCCTTCCTATTCAGCATCTAAGAAATATAACATAATGTATCTAAAAGCCTTATCGCAACTATCCAAAAGAAATAAAACAAATATCAAAACAACTTCCATACTACCTGGCTTTATAAAAACAGACCTAATAAAAGACAGAAACTATCCCCTTACAACAAGTATAGAAAAAGGAGGAGAAATAATTTTTAAAGCGGTGCAAAAAGAAAAAAAACTGGCATTTTGTCCATCTTATTGGGGACTTATTTCTTTTTTAATGCTTTTAATTCCACCATTTATATGGAATAGAATAATTAAATAAACTTTTTTTCGTTTACAAATACAACAATAAACCTAACAAATAATATGACAACAAAAATTACAAAAACAATAAAAAAGCCAGCTGTATTAGTTCCTTACGACTTTGGTCCAATGTCGGAGATTGCTCTAAAAGAAGCTGTTTGTATAACAAAATATCTTAAAGGAGAAATTTACCTTCTTTCTGTTGTTAGAAAAGGTGATTTCTTTTCACAGCTTTTCCGTAGTGAAAAAGACAATAGAAGAATACAAAGAGAGGTTAGAGCCAAATTAAAGGTTCTGGCAACCAACACCAAAAAAGAAACAGGTGTTAGAGTAATTACTATTGTTGAGCAGGGAAACCCTATTGATGTTGTTTTGGAGCAAGCTGATATTCTTAAAGCTCAATATATTATTATGGCTAAAAATAAAGAAACTAAACCTGACTTGAACATATTTGGCACAAGCATATTAGAAGTTATAAGTCAATCACCTTGTCCTGTAATAACAGTTTCAGATGCCCCTGTTCAAGACTGTGGTTTTAGAAATATTGTCTTACCTATTGACCTAACCAAGCAAACCCTCGAAAAAGTTTTAAAAGCAATAGCTTGGGCAAAATACTACAAAGCAGATATACATTTGGTAGGAGTTTTGAGTGGAGGAATATCAACACGTCAAAGTCGTCTGCATACAAAGATGGAGAAAGCAAGATTTGTTGTTGAAAAAGAAGGAATAAACTGCACTGCTGAACTTTATAGCAAGTCAGAAGAACCTTTAAATAGAATAATTCTCAACCACGTTCAAAAGGTTAATGGAGACTTGTTAATGATAATGACTCACCAAGAATTGGGAGTTAAAGACAACTATATTGGAGCCATAGCTCAAAAACTAATAAAGGAAAGTGATATACCTGTTGTATCCTTCACAACAAAAGCAATTGAACATAATAGTTATTTCGTATCAAGTTTTCTTCCTTTTGAATTGCTAAAAACACAAGAATTAAACTACCTTAAAGGGTAAAAGAAAATGGCATAAGAGACTTAACACCCTCAAATACCTCTACCCTTTCGCTATCAACCTGCACAATAATTTTAAGAGAGTTTTGGTATCTTAACTCCCATTCTTTCATAACATCTAAGCAAGCACCACAAGGATAAGCCACAACAAAATCGTTGTTTTTATTTTGTGCCACAATAGCAATAGAAACAACCTTAGCCTTAGAGTTAGCACCAGCATAAAACAAAGCAACCCTTTCAGCACAAAGCCCAGAAGGATAGGCAGAATTTTCTTGATTAGCTCCACTAAAAACCTTTCCATCGTCCATTCTCACAGCACTTGCTACCCTAAAACAAGAATAAGGAGAATAAGACCCCTCCAAAGAACTTTTTGCAATATCCAACAGCTCCCTATCCTGCTTACTAACCTCATCAATAAATAAAGAGGTATAATTAATTATTAATGATTTATTTTTCATAATCTTCTTTATTTTTTAATGTCCTTAAAATCTTTAATATCCCACAAAAAACCCACCAGCAAAAATAAACATTTATCAAATAGAAATAAAACTTTTAGTATCTTTGTTTCGTTTTTATAGTAAGATACAATCAAATAAAACCTATGAATCCAATAGTTATTATTACCATTGTAGTTGTTGTTTCGGGAATATTTCTATATTTCCTTATCAAAGAACTTATCAAGACCTTTAAAAATCGTCCTTATGACCCAGAGGAAAAGGAAAAACTAAGAGAGAATGATAGACTTTAAGAGCAATTTTCCCCTTATCCTTGCACCAATGGAATCCATAACCAATAAGCCATTCCGCAAGATATGCAAGAGATATGGAGCAGATGTTATGATAACGGAATTTATATCCTCCGATGCACTTTTACGAGAGGTTGAGCAAAGCCTTATTAAGATGAGCTTTGAAGAAGAGGAGCGTCCTTTGGGTATTCAAATATTTGGTAATAACGAAGAAAGTCTGACGCAAGCAACAAAAATAGCAGAGAGAGAAAAACCTGATTTTATTGATATAAACTGGGGGTGTCCTGTCAAGAAGATAGCAGGAAAGGGCTGTGGAAGTGGTATATTGAACGACATTCCTAAGATGATACATCTCACCCAAACGGTGGTAAACTCCACTACCCTACCCGTAACAGTCAAAACACGCTTAGGCTATTGTGAAAACTCCAAAACAATTGTAGAAATAGCCGAAAGACTTCAAGATGTGGGCATACAAGCCATAAGCATACATGGAAGAACACGCTCACAGATGTATAAGGGACAGGCTGACTGGACATTAATTGGAGAGGTTAAAAACAACCAAAGAATGAAAATACCTGTATTTGGAAATGGAGATATTGACAGTGCAGAAAAGGTTTTAGAGTATAAGAATCGCTATGGAGTAGACGGAATATTGATTGGAAGAGCCACCATTGGCAACCCCTTTATATTTCAACAAACAAAACAGCTCTTAGAAAACAAAACCCCCACCCCAATAAGCATTGAAGAAAAAGTAATGGTTTGTAAAGAACATTTTGAAGGACTTATAGCACTTAGAGGAGAGAAAAATGCAATATTTGAAATGCGTAAAAACTACTCAGGTTACTTCAAAGGCCTAAGAGACTTCAAACCCTTCCGCCTACAATTAGTAAGCAGTACCGATAAAAAAGAAATCCAAGACATATTCAAAAAAATAGTAGAGTTCTACTTATAAAACATAATAAACCAAATAATTAAGCGTTCAAGAAAATAAAAAAGATTATGAAAAAGTTATTTTTATTAGCCTTTATTGGATTTTTGGGCATAAACTCCTTTGCTCAAAAAATACCCTATATGACTAAAATTGATAAGCAAGAGTTAAAATATATGGATAA
>CAYFWD010000022.1:0-25905 GCA_964346795.1 uncultured Bacteroidaceae bacterium | reverse complement strand
AGATTTTCTCCTGAATTAAATTTGAAATTCATTGAAGTATGATGTATTATATAGTGAAGTATATTGTTGTAATTGACCTTCATAACTAATCCAGTCAAATTATCTGTAGTTCTTAAAATAGAATCTGTAGTTGTAGAATATTTTATACCAAGCCAATTAGGAGCATCTTTTAATCCAAGAACTAACACAGCTTTAGGACGGATGATTTCGTAAATAAATTCTTTAGTTAATTCTTTACAACATTCAATTGCTTCTTTTCGTGTAGAAAGGTCAATAGCCTTGACAGTACCAAAGTAAACAGTGTTCATTACTATTGCTTTTTCTAATACGCTATATAGTTTTGGCTCTTTAAAGATTTCTAAAATAGGTTTATTGATTTTCCATCTATCATTATTTGCTTCTCCAATATAAGCATTATTTATTCCGTCAACAGAGTTGAAAAGTTGTTCAGTATTTCTTTTCTTAAAAGGGTTTTGTCCTCCTGGATTTGCTCCAATAATTAATAAATCAACATTTTTTTTTAAACTTGACTTTGCACATTGAAAGGGATAATAATCCAAATTGATTGCTTCTCCTAGCTTGTTGCATCTTTCAACTACTTTTTCTAACCATAATTGTAATTTTTCTTCAAATTGCTTTTCCATAATATGTCATTTTTATTGTTTTATTTATATAGATATCGTTCACTCCCAATTATAGTGTTGAATATAAATTTATCTATCTAAATATTTTATGCTTTTGCATTTTGCAAATATAGTATTTTACTTTTTATATTTAATATTTTACTTTTATTCTTTCAAATCTTTGAAAAATGGGGAATCCCAATTGGGGAAATTTGTGTTGTCCTCTTCTCCGTAATAGACTATTTTTCTTGTGGTTACTTTATAATTGTCGCCATCATTGATTATTCTCTTTATCCAATTATTTCTTTGGTCGTATTCGTATTGGGATGTTATGCATTTCCAATCAAACATTTCTTCTAAGTTAAATGAGTTATATTCTATTTCATTGCCTTTTGAATTGTATTTGTAGATCTCTTTTTTCTTAAAATTTCTTTCGGAATCATAAGTGTTTTTTTCTACTGTATTTTTTTCTAAATCATATTTAAATAGCTCCCTCTCACGCAGTTTTCCATTTTTATAGTATGTGTTTTTCTCAATAATATTTCCCTTTAAGTCATATCTTTTGGAAGAAATAAGTTTTCCTTCTCTATCAAATTCTCTGCATTCTTCTATTTTCCCATCTGAATTGTACTCATAAATTGATTTTTGTAGGAATACCCCATTAGAATCATAGGCATTTTCTTCTACTATTTGACCCTTTGTGTTGTATTTGTATGAGTATTTTTGAAAAATTGTCTTTGAATTATCCTCATCCCCATTATTGTTGATGTTTTGTTGGCTTAATGTTGTGTTTTTTGACTTTTGGAAATAGTTTAAAGCATTTCCTTCTTCATTAAATAGGGTGAAACTATAGGATTCCAATTCTTTTTCAACTATTTTTCCCATTTTTTCAATTCCTAAAAAGGTTTTTTCTTCAATATACTTGTGTGAAGGCTTTAAAACTGATGCTATAAGCCCTTGAATTTTCTTGCTATCCATAACTTTAATGTTAGATTAATAAATTTGGAGCAAAAATAGCCTTAGTCTTATGCCAAAGGAGAGCATCAATCAGAAATTAATTAGCATTACTTTAAAATAATGAGCCAAAAAATTGAAATATGGAGTTGCAAAACTAAAACCTCGTTTGAGTAAATTAAAACGAAGAAAGAAAAAATTATTACTTGATTTCAGTAAATTAAAACAAGGTTTTATTTTGCTGAAACAAGGAGTTAGTAAAATGAAATAAGGAGTTAGTTGTGGGTTATGGGAATAAAAAAATTGGATTCAAAAGAGGTTTTAACGCTCTAATGAATCCAATTAGTTGAATGTTTAATTCTTATTTTTGTCTTCTTCTATTAGTTGAAGAAAGAGAAATTGTTCTTGATTTTTGCTTTATCTTTTAGAATTTGAAGTGGAAGACGTAGTTGTGATGTTTTTTGCATATTACGCATTCCAAAGTTTTGTTGAATCATTTGTGGTTCTTCTTTCACTGCTTTTTTGCCAAATGAATCAATTTCTAAAATATAAACTCCATTATATCCTTTTACTGGTTTTTGAATTCCTGTTTTTGTTGCTGCTGCAAGTGATCCAAGAACTCTCATTTCTGGTCCTGCTTGTACGAAATATGGGTCGCCAAATGATATGTTTTCTGCTGAGTCTATTTGTGCGTTGGCTTTTACTGCTATTGCTTCTAAGGTTTTGTCGGTAGCAATTAAGGTTTCGGCTTTCTTCAATAGTACTTCGGCTTTCTTTTCTATCCTTACTTGGTTTTCAATATATGGTTTTACTTGTTCTAAGGTTAGTATTCCTTTTTCTTTTATGTCTTTCAACCCTACTACCACAAACATCTCGCCTGAAAGGTCAAATACTTCTGGTGCTACGTCTCCTTTTTTGGTTTCTTTGTTATATGCCCATCTTACAATTTCTCTTGCATAAGGGGTGCCGTTTAGTTGGTAGTCCATATCTCTTAGTTGAGAGGTGTTGATATTTAGGTTTTGTTTTTGAGCTGCTTGTGTAAATGAACTCATATTTGTTGCTGAACCTAAGAAATTATTAGCTTTATCTCTAATTTCATTAACAGTTTTTTCGCTCGCTCTTATTTCGTAGATTATGGTTGCAAGTTGGAGTTTGGTTACTGGTGCTGTTTTTCCTGTTACTTTTATCAACATATATCCCATATCGTTTGGAATGTTATAAACAAATATTCCGTTGATTGGTGTTGTGTTGATGGAGTTGTAAAGGTCTGCTTGAAGCTGTCCGTCTAATAGCCAGCCAGAGTCTCCCATATTTTTTGAAGCTTCAGGGTCGTCGGAGTATTTTGCAACATTGTTTTCAAATCCCATTGCATCGGCTTTTACAATGTCATATACGCTGTCTTTTAGTTTGGTTGCTGCTTCTGGTGTTCTTTTAATGTCTCCTCCTGCGTTGCTGTTAAGTATGATTATTCTTGAAAAACGTACTGAGTCTGGACGAGATTGCATAGAGGTTAGCTTTGCCATTACCCAGTTTGCTCCATTTTGGAATGGTGCTATAAATCCTCCTACTCCAACTTTTGAAAGTAATGAGTCAGGAATGATTTGTGCGAAAGCTTCTTTTTTATAGTAGTTGCTATCGTACATTCTGTCTGATGTGGTTGAAACAAATGAAGGCAGGTCGCTTGGAGAAACTTGTTGGAAAGCTTCAAAGATTTTAGCAACGGTATCGTTTATGTATTGAATATCGGCAGGTGAAGGCGTGATTTGGAATTTTACAAATTCTACATCTCTTATTTCTTCTGCAAGTTTAAATTCATTTTTATGTTCTTCGTAATATTTTTTGTAGTCTGCTTCTTCTATCTTAACTGAGTTATCTGCTACAGAGGTAAAAGGAAGAAGGACATAGCGAGATGTTGATGTTTTGTCGTAAAGGTTTGAAAGGTGAGATGCTATTGCTTTTGGCATATACATACTCTTTGCAAGAAGGATTTCGTATTTTTGTTGTAAACGATTTTTCTTTATATAGTTTTCAAAGTTTCTCCATGATGCTTGTTCTTCTGCTGGAAGCTTGTCAAATTGTGCAATATATTGAGAAATTGCTTGTTTGTTATATGTCCCTGTTTTAGGGTCTGAGAAATTTTGTAGGACCATTGGGTCAATAAAATCTCCAAAGAACATATCATTTAGCTCGTCTTTTCCAACGCTTAGTCCAAGCTTTTGAAATTCTCCTGCTAATAGTTTTTCGTTAAGAAGTTCTTGATATGCTTGTTGACGAACCATGTAGTTTTGTTCTGTTGTTAGGTTGTCTGTATTGCTTTGTTGAAGCATATTTGTTTCAATTGTTTTGGACATTTCCTCAAACTCCAACTTTGTTATTTCTGTTCCGTCAACTACTCCCATATTATTAGGGATTTTTGTTGATGAACCTGAGAAAATATCACTAAAGATAAATGATAATATAGCTATTGCAATAACTGCAACTGCTATACCTGCTCTTTTTCTAATTCTACCGATAATAGCCATTACTAATTTCTTGTTTTTTCGTTATTATTAAATTACTATAGTCTTTTTCTAATAGCCTGCAAAAATAGGAAGAAAATCACTATTTAGAAACTTTTTAACTAAAAAAGTGCAATTTAATACAATAAAAAAGGGTTTGATTTGTTTGTTTGGAGTATCTTTGCTACAAATTTTAATAAGAGATTTATTATGATTAAGAAGTCAATTTTTATACTATTATCCTTAGCATTGCTAAGCGTTTCCCTTAATGCACAAGAGGAAGATAAGGGATTTGAATTATCAAAAAACCTTGAAATATTCTCTTCTGTGTACAAAAACTTACACTTAAATTATGTTGATGATATTAACCCGGGGGAATTAATGAAAACTGCCATTGATGCTATGTTGGCTAAGCTTGACCCTTACACCAATTATATTCCAGAAGCAAATCTTGAAGATGCCAAACTTCAATTGATGGGGCAGTATGGTGGTATTGGAGCTATTATTCACGAAAAGGACGGAAAAGTATTTATTTCAGAGCCTTATCAAAACCTACCTGCGGACAAGGCTGGCTTTAAGGCTGGAGATATTATCTTGGAAGTAAATGGTCAAAGTGCAAAGGAAAGGACATCGGATGAGGTTAAGGAGTTTTTGAGAGGGCAGGCAGGTTCGGAAATCAAATTAAAGGTTTTGAGAGATGGCAAAGAAATTGAGAAAACATTTCGCCGTGAGGAAATAACCATTGATAATGTTCCATACTATGGAATTATAAAAAATGATATTGGCTATATTAAGCTAAATGAGTTTACAAATGGAGCTGCAAACAATGTTCTGAAAGCATTTAAAGAGTTAAAAGCTCAAAAGAATGATTTAAAGGGTTTGATTTTGGACCTTAGAGGAAATGGAGGAGGACTATTGACTGATGCTGTTAGCATTGTGAATATGTTTGTGGAAAAAGGACAGAATATTGTTTCAACAAAGGGGAAGATTACAGAAAAAAATCAAACCTTCAAAACTACTGCCAATCCTATTGATTTGGACATTCCAATAGTTGTTTTGACTGATAATCTTTCTGCCTCTGCTTCTGAAATTGTTGCTGGAAGTTTGCAGGATTTGGATAGAGCTGTTATTATGGGACAAAGAACATTTGGAAAGGGTTTGGTGCAAAACATAGTTCCACTAACCTATAATGCTCAACTGAAAGTAACTGTTTCAAAATATTATATTCCAAGTGGTCGCTGTATTCAAGCAATAGATTATTCGCATAGAGATGAGCAGGGAAAAGCATTAAATATTCCTGATTCTCTTAAAGTGGCTTTCAAGACAAAAGGGGGAAGAGTTATTTATGATGGATTTGGTATTGAGCCTGACATAAACATTGAGCCTGAATATGCAAGTCCTGTTGCTATCTCCATAATAACTAAATTCCTTGCTTTTGACTTTGCAAGTGAATTTGTAAGAAGAAACCCAAGCATTCCTGCGGCAAAGGATTTTAGGATTACTGATGATATTTATAATGATTTTGTTAGTTTTGTTAAGGATAAAGACCATTCCTATTCTACAATTACAGAAAGAATGCTTTCGGAGTTAGAGAAAATGTCAGAGAAAGAAAAATATAGTGAAGATATTGCAAAGGGTATTGAAGACCTAAAAGCAAGGATTGAAACAGACAAAAAAAATGACCTAATAAAGTTTAAGGACGAGATAAAGGATATTTTGTTATCGGAAATAGTTGTTAGGTATTATTATCAAAAAGGAAGGATTGAGGCTTTGCTTGAAGTTGATAAAGAAGTTGAAAAGGCTATTGATGTTTTGTCTAATAGCAAGGAGTATAACAAGATTTTAGGGAAATAAAAAGATATTAATCACAAAATTAGTTTACAAAAATGAAAAGAGTATTAAAGCTATTTATTATTTGTTTTGTGTTTTTGCAAACCTTTGTTGTATTTGCTCAAACTGATAGTAATGACTTTACAAAGGAAGAGGCATTGGGATTCTTAAAAGCTTATATGCCTTTAAGTGATATTGCTGATTATAGTGATGATTTTTTTGAAACTCAAGTAGAATATGCTTTTAAGGCAAGGGACTTTTTCTCTTGGGGAAAGAGGATTCCTGATGATGTTTTTCGTCATTTTGTTTTGGTTTATAGAGTTAATAACGAAAATTTAGATAGTTCAAGGGTGGTTTTCTTTGAAGAGCTAAAAGACAGAATTAAAAACATGTCAATGTATGATGCTGCTTTGGAAGTAAATCATTGGTGCCATGAATACGTTAATTATAAGGCTGCTGACGGAAGAACTTCTGCTCCTTTATCCACAAGAAGAACATCACATGGTCGTTGTGGAGAAGAATCAACCTTTACTGTTACGGCATTGCGTTCTGTTTGTATTCCTGCAAGACAATGTTATACTCCTCGCTGGGCACATACTGATGACAATCATGCTTGGGTTGAGGTTTGGATTGACGGAAAGTGGTATTATCTTGGAGCTTGTGAGCCAGAGCCAGAGTTAAATGTTGCTTGGTTTGATGCTCCTTCCAAAAGAGCAATGATGGTTCATACAACTGTTTTTGGTAAAGGATACGAAGGAAAAGAAGAAGTTAATTTGGAAACAGAACTTTACACAAAGATTAATCTATTAGAAAACTATGCTCCTGTAAAGAAGATTTTTGTAAGAGTTAAAGATAATAAGGGAAACTTCGTTGAAAATGCAGAAGTTGATTTTGGGCTTTATAATTATGCAGAGTATTATCCTATTTCTCAAAGTAAAACCAATAAGGAAGGGTTAGCATTTCTAACAACAGGACTTGGGGATTTGATGATATGGGCAAACAAGGGAAATGATTATGCTTATAAGAAGATAAGCGTTAAGGAGACGGATACAATATCTCTTACCCTTATGCCTAACACAAATAGGGACTATGAAGAACTTTTAGAAATTGTTCCTCCTATTCAAAGGGCTGTTCCAAAACTTTCAAACAATAAGGTAAAAGAAAACGCCATTAGATTAATATATGAGGATTCTATTCGCAATGCTTATATTGCTACCTTCCCTAATGACGACCATATTGCTAAACTTTGTTTGGAATTACCTTCTTTTGACTCAAAAGATGTTTCTTATGTGATTAAACAAAGTTGGGGTAACTATAAAGCAATTGAAGGTTTTTTAAGGGATAATAAGGAAAAGGCAGAAGCAATGAGTATTTTGAAAACAATTTATGAAAAAGACCTTAGAGATACTCCAAAGGAGATTTTACAAAGTCATTTAGATGCTTTCCTTAAAACAAAGAAAGACCTGCCTTATTCAAAAGAGATTATAGATAATTATATCCTTAATCCTCGCATTCAATTAGAAATAATAACTCCTTGGAGAGAATATATAAGCAATAATAGAGAAGAGATTTTTAAGACAAATGAAAACCTAAGTGCTAAAGAAATTGCAAAATGGATTCAAGAAAACATAGAGTTAAACAATGAAGATAACTATTATGGCTGCCAAATATCTCCTAAGGGAGTTTTAAATTTGAAAGAAGCCGATAAGGTTTCAATGGAGATTCTTTTTGTTGCAATTGCAAGAACTTATAATATTCCTGCAAAATATGATTGGGCAACTGGAAATGCAATGTATTATGAGAACGGAGAATGGGTTTATGCCTTTGAACAAAAAGACAAAACAAATAAAAGTTCTAATGATTTTGCTTCCAATAAATGTACTTTGACTTTCCATAATGGAAATACCGCAAGCAAAATTAAACCTGAATACTATGTACACTTTACATTAGCAAAGTTTATTAATGGAAAATTTGTTACATTAGACTATGAATATGACCCTAAGTTTAAGGAGTTCCCTGAAAGCTTGATTTTGGACGCTGGATACTATCGTTTGCTAACAGGTAATAGGGCAAATGACGGAACAGTTTATGTTAAAACAAACTATTTTGAGCTAAAACCAAACACTAAATCAGATATTATGGTTATGCTTAGGGATATTCCTCAAAGTTTGGTTAAGGAGGGGAATATTAAAATGGATACAAAAATCAAACTCCTAAATAAAGAAAAAACTAATCTTACAAAGATTGCTAATAAAAAGGGCTTGGTTATGGCAATTATTGACCCTCAGAAAGAACCTACACGACATATTATGGTTGATATTCCTGTGTTTAAGGAAGAGTTTGAACAATGGGAAGGAGGAATGCTTTTCCTTATTCCAGAAGATAAGATTAGCAGTGATTTTTCTGTTAATAAGTATCCTAACCTTCCAAAACAATCTCTTTTTGCTATTGACCAAAACAACAAAATTCTTAAACAAGTTATCAAATCAACACAAAAAGAACTTAAAGACAACCTTCCAATACTTCTTCTTATAACAAAAGAAGGCGATATAGTATTTCTTTCAGAAGGATATAGAATTGGAGCTGGTGAAAACCTTATTAAATCAATCTTTCAATTAGACGACAATGAAAAAAAATAATATGAAAAATTCAAATAATAGATTTAAGATTTTAAGCCTTGTTTTTCTTTTTTGTTTTGGGCTTATTAATGCGTTGAATGTTCAGGCACAACCTTACAAAAGCAATGTTCAATCCTCCAAAGAGCCTTGGAAATATGGACTAAGAGCAGGTGTAAGTTACGATAACACAACCATAAAACAAGGAGTTAGTTCAAAATTTGGCTGGAAGGCTGGAATGGTTGCAGAAAAACGATTGGTATATAATCTTTACTTTCAGCCCTCACTTACATTTATGAATAAAGGTTTTAGTTCCGAAATTCCTAATTATGAAAAAGTTGATTTGAATGGGTACTTTATTGAAGGTGTTTTGGGCTTATTAATTAAGTTTGGCGATGATAGAAAAGGAAGTGGATTATATATTTCTGCTTCTCCCTATTTTACTTATGGAGTATCTGGAAAAACAAAATATGAAGACCTAAGAAGTCCTTCTGATTCTACTTTCTACGGACAAGCAAGCGTCAATACCTTTTCCACAAACCATTACCTGCCTATTGACATAGGATTTCAATTAGGGTTGGGCTATGACTTTAATCATAATTGGACTTTTGGAGGAGTGTATTATTTTGGAATGCAAAAAATGCGTAACGATGCAAATTATCGTTGGAAAGGTTTTCAACTTAATTTATCCTATTTCTTCTAAGCTAAAAATAAACGAGACTTAGACATAATTAAACGGCACTTTTTTCAAATTATCTCCTAGATAATTTTATTTAACCTTAGTTTATTTTTTACTACTCAAATTCCTGTTTAAGATATTTTCCTGTTATAGATTTAGGGTTTAAGATTATTTGCTCAGGCGTTCCCTCTGCAACTATCTCCCCTCCTTCCTTGCCTCCTTTTTTTCCTAAGTCTATTATATAGTCTGCAACCTTTATCACGTCAAGGTTATGCTCTATAACTATCATTGAATTGCCTCTTTCCACAAGTTTATTCAAAACCTCCAATAGTATTCTTATATCTTCAAAATGCAATCCTGTTGTTGGCTCATCTAATATGTAAAGAGTGTTTCCTGTTTCTGTTTTACCTAATTCGGCTGCAAGTTTTATTCTTTGGGACTCTCCTCCTGAAAGAGTGGTGGAAGGCTGCCCAAGTGTTATGTATCCAAGTCCAACGTCCTTAACTATTGATAACTGACGCTTTATTTTAGGATGATTTTCAAAGAATATCACCGCTTCTTCAAAACTCATATTCAAAACATCACTTATAGATTTTCCTTTGTATCTAACCTCAAGGGTTTCTCTATTATATCTTTTTCCATTACAATCTTGACAAGTTACATATACATCAGGCAAGAAAGACATTTCTATTTGCTTTACTCCTGCTCCTTGACAAGTTTCGCATCGTCCTCCCTTAACATTAAAAGAGAATCGTCCTGCTTGGTAGTTTCTAATCTTGGCTGTTGGCAATGAAGCAAAAACTTTTCTAATTTCATCAAACACTCCAATAAATGTTGCTGGATTAGAACGTGTTGTTCTCCCTATTGGATATTGGTCTATCTCTATTACCTTGTCAATATTCTCTATTCCTTTTATTTCTTTGTAAGGTAAAGGGTTTTTATCGGAACGATAGAAATGCTTACTAAGTATTGGTTGTAGAGTATTGTTAATTAGGGAAGATTTTCCACTTCCTGAAACTCCCGTTACACAAATAAACATTCCAAGAGGTATCTCAACATCAATATTCTTAAGATTATGCCCTGTGCAACCTTTTATTTCTATTGACTTTCCATTTCCTTTTCTCCTTTGAGAAGGTATTTCTATTTTCTTTATTCCTTTAAGATAATCTCCTGTTATTGAATTAACGTTTGATTTTATCAATTCTTGAGGCGTTCCATTAAAAATAATCTTTCCTCCATTAACTCCTGCTCCTGGTCCAATATCTACTATCCAATCGGATTCCATTATCATTTCCTTGTCGTGCTCAACAACAATAACGCTATTGCCCATATCCCTAAGCTTTTTGAGGGCTTGAATTAGCTTAACGTTATCCTTTTGATGAAGTCCAATACTTGGTTCGTCCAAAATATATAATACATTTACAAGCTTTGAGCCTATCTGTGTTGCTAAGCGTATTCTTTGAGATTCTCCTCCTGAAAGGGTTTTGGTTTGTCTGTTAAGATTTAAGTAACCTAAACCTACGTCCAAAAGAAAACTTATCTTGGTATTTATTTCCCTAAGTATTTCCCTTGCTATTTCTTGTTTCCTTTCAGGCATCTTATCCAAAATTGTTCCACACCAAAGGGCAAGGTCATTAATATCCATTTGAGCAAGCTCTGCGATGTTTTTATCATCAATCTTAAACTGAAGGGATTCTTCTCTAAGTCGTTTGCCTTTGCAGTGAGGACATTCTATCTTATTCATAAAACCACTTGCCCACTTTTGAATGGAAGAAGGCATATTTTCTCCTAATTGGGAATTGATAAAGTTAACAATGCCTTGAAAATTGTCCTTACTTAATGACCTAATGCCAAGATTTGAATCGTAGGTTTCAAGCTCCATATCAGAGCCATAGAGTAAGATTTGCATAGCCTCTTGACTAATATCCTTTATTGGGGTATTGAGAGTGAAATCCATTTTTCTTCCTAAGGCTTCCAATTGTTTAGTAAACCAAGAACTCTTATTTGGAACTCCAAGAGGAGCTAAGCCCCCTTCATTTAAGGATTTACTATCATCAGGTATTAATTTATTTAAATCAATCTCTGTTGTTTCTCCAAGCCCATTGCAATGAGGACAAGCTCCATAAGGAGAATTGAAAGAGAAAGTATTAGGCTGTGGCTCTGGATAAGATATTCCTGTTGTCGGACACATTAGCTGACGACTTAAATAACGAACTTTATTCTCTTCGTCAATTATCATCATTGTTCCATTTCCATGCTTAAAAGCAACCTCAACAGATTTCTTAAGTCTTGAAGAGTTTTCTGGATTGATTTTTAGCTTATCTATAACTATCTCTATATCGTGTATCTTATATCTGTCTAACTGCAATCCCGTTGAAATATTTAATATCTCTCCATCAACCCTTACTTTTAGGAAACCTTTCTTGGCTGTTGAAACAAATAACTCTCTATAATGTCCCTTTCTTGCCTTTACCACTGGAGCTAAAATCAAAATAGATTTATCCGAATAATTTGTTTCTATTATTTCAAGTATTTGCTTCTCGGAATACTTTACCATTTTTTCTCCTGTTTTTATGGAATAGGCATCGGAAGCCCTTGCATAGAGAAGACGTATTAGGTCATAAATTTCTGTTGTTGTACCAACTGTTGAACGAGGGTTTTTATTTGTTGTTTTTTGTTCAATGGAAATAACGGGCGATAGTCCTGTTATTTTTTCTACATCTGGTCTTGACAATGAACCTAAATAATAACGTACGTAAGCCGAAAATGTCTCTAAATATCTTCTTTGTCCTTCTGCATAAATGGTATCAAAGGCTAATGAGGACTTTCCACTACCGCTTAGTCCTGTTATAGTAATAAGAGAGTTTCTTGGCATTGCAAGAGAAATATTTTGCAAGTTATGAGCCTTTGCCCCAAAGATTTCAAGTTTGTCTTCTTTCATTGTTATAATTGGAATAATTTGCAATATTACTACTTTTTTATGACCTAATTATTGTATGTTTGCTTAAAATATTTCTCACAATAACTTGCTGATTTATTTGTATTATCATTTTTTTTATTATCTTTGTAGCCCAAAAGTAGATATAATCATTAAAATTTTTATATAGTATGAAGAAAAGTTTATTATTCATTGGTTTATTAGTTATAGCAACTATGTTTGGTTGCCAAAGCGAAAAAGAACAACTTGCAAGGGAAAAACAACTTCAAGACTCCTTTGCTCAAATAATGTTGGTGAAAGATGCTGAATTGGAAGGTTTATTTATGGAACTTAACCAAATTGATTCCTCTTTAACAGAAGTTACAAACAGATATACTAATGTATCAAAAGTTGCAAATACTTCTGGCGAAATGTCTCAAGACACTAAGGTAAGCATCAAGGAAAAGATTGAGACAATAAATAATCTTTTGGCAGAGAACAAAAGAAAAATTGCAAATGTTAACTCAAGAATGAGTAAAAACAACAAAGAAAATGAGCAATTAAAGGTTTTTGTAAAAAATCTTGAAACAAGAATTAAAGAACAAGAAGAACAAATACAAGCTCTTAATGCTGAGTTAGCAAAAAAGAATGTTCAAATTGACAATTTAAATAAAAACGTTGCTGACCTTAATGAAAAGGCAAAACAAAGAGATGCTCAAATAATGAAGATTGAAGACGAGAAAAACACCGCATACTTCGTTATTGGAACAAAGAGAGAACTTATGAACAAAAACATTATTGACCGTAAGGGAGGCTTTATTGGAATTGGAAAATCTTCTGTTTTGAGTACTTCTGCAGATTATTCTAATTTTACAAAAATAGATATTCGCAACACACAAGAAATTGCATTGACAGGAAAGAAGATTGAAATCATTACTTCTCATCCTTCAACCTCTTATTCATTGGAAGGAGACCCTAAAGCTCCAACCTCAATCCGAATTACCAATCCAGAAGAGTTTTGGAGAGGAAATCGTTGTTTGATAATAAGAGTTTACTAAGACACTTCTTTTTAATAATATCATAACGGAAAGCGGGGGTTAATTAATTTTAATCCTCGTTTTTTTATCATTGAAAATTGCTTCCGTAGAACTTGATTCTATTTTTCTATCTCTTGATTCTAATTTCGTAGAACTTGATTATAGAAATATAAGCTTAGCTTTTTCAAAAATAAACTAAGCTTACGTAAAAATAAATTAAGTTTATATTCTAATATCTTTCCTTTATCTTCTTATTTCTAATATCCTTTGTTAATTTTTCCCACGATAAAGCGTCTTCCTCTGGCAAATAGATTCTTAGTTTCTTATTGTTTTTATTGTAAATCTTGCTTGAACGAATGGCTGGATTGAGAAGTCTAAGATGATTATAGCTTACATTCATTTGCTTAGCAAAGGCATAAAGGTCGTTGATTGTTGTATCTATTATTATTTCCTTTGTTGGAATTGGTTGATAGGTATCCTTTTCTCTAAAATAATAACCATATTGTTGAGGGTCTTCCATAATTAATTTATAGGCTATTATCCTATATACATATCTTGAAGTTTCGGTATTGGTGTATAAGTCCCAATAATTATCACAACCTTGCTCATTCAATCTCCTTTTTACTGCTCTTTCTCCAGAGTTATATGCAGCACAGGCTAAAGCCCAGTCATTAAAAACATCTCTTTTCTCTTTCAAGTATTTTGTTGCTGCTATTGTTGATTTTTCTAAATCGTATCTTTCGTCCCAACCATCTAATGTGTCTAAGCCATATTCTTTGGCTGTTGGCAGTAAGAATTGCCAAAAACCTGCTGCATTAGAAGGAGAAACTACATTCATAAGTCCACTTTCTGCTACTGCCAAATACTTTATATCTTCTGGAACAGACTGACTTTTAAGCAATGGTTCAATGGTTGGGAAAAACCTATTGGCTCTTTTCAAAATAAGAAAGGTTGTGGAGTGATGATACATAATAGTTGTTAGCTCCCTATCCAATGCTTCTCTAACAAAAACATTATCCAAAGGGACTTCTTCTCCACAAAACTCTACCTTATTGGGAATTGGAGGAGCAAAGTTTTTATAATTATCTTTTATCATAGTCATATATTCATTTTCAGAACTTACAGGTACTGTTTTTGCCATTATAAATATGCCCATAATTATGGCTATTGACGATAAAACTATTGCCCCTATGCTTAGCTGCTTAATCCAATTTCTTTTCATTATAATTATATCCTTATTTTTTCGTTATTATTGCAAAGATACTTAATCTTACCTACACTTTCATAATTATTAGTATTTTTGTATTTTAATTTTTAACCCAACATATAAACTATTGAAATGTTAAAGCGATTCTTTATAATAATATTTTTGACCTTGATTTCTTCTTTGGCTTTTTCCCAAACTATTTCTGACCAACAAAGAAAGGATATATTGGCTGATTTACAAAAGCAAATAACTATTATCTCTGCTTTTTCTTCTGATAAGCTTGATATGATGCCTGTTTATAATTCACAACTCTTGAATGCTGATAAGATATTGGATAAATATGAGGCTTATAAAACAGATAATTTGATTTATGCCAAGTGGTTTGAGCTTAAAACTATTGTTAAGCAAAACAAAGAGATGGTTGATTTTTTAGAGCCAAGAATTGGAGATTGGTTTTACAGGAAGGCTGTTAGTTTTGTAGCAAATAACGAGAAGGAAAAGGCTGTGGAGTATCTGAATAAGGCTCTTACCTACGATTCAAGAAATGTTATGGTTAATTATGAGTTGGCAAAGATTAGTTTGGATAGCGGCAAGATTGTTTCTTCTACCAATCGTTTAACCAAAATACTTTCTCAAATGAATCCTGATGAAGAAGAAAAGCTACTTTGTCAAAATCTTATTGCCTTTGCTTATGATAAGAACCTATTAAAGTCAATGTCTTTAATAAATCAAGGGAAATACGCCTATGCTGTTGATATTCTAACGGAATTAGATGCTTATTGCGAAGAAGATATTTATGGTATTTGTAATAAGGCTGTGGTTAAGAAAAACCTTGATTTTTGCAAAACAGGAATTTATAAAGACCATATAACTATAAGCAAAAAGGCTATGGATATTGGAAGGGCTGATATTGCGGGAGATTTTGTTCAAAATACCTATGATTACTTCCAAAGAAACCGCCAATCCATAACCGATACAACAAGTTTTGAAGGGCTTGTTCGTAATGTAGTTAGTTCTTATATTGGGCAAATTAAGGATTTGTATAGTGCTAAAAATAATGAGGCAAGGATAGATTTGATAAGAAAGACCAAAGAACTTGTTGCTTTGGTTGGAGGAGAGTATGAGGCTGATGTTCTCAGAACTTTAGCATCACTGCAAGGAACAAGCACTCCTGTTGATATGCAACTTGACTCTATTGAAGATGCCGCTCCTTTGGAAGGTTTTTCTCATCAATATGCTCAATATATTAAGGACAGCATTAGCGATGCAGAAGAAAAGGTCAAGGAGATAGAAAAGCAATTTATCCCTTCTTCCGAAAATAAAATTCCTGAAAAATCCTTAGCTGTTGAACAAACAAAGACCAAAAATTTGAGGAAAGAGATTGACGATAAGTTTTATGAGTCTCGTTCTTTTATGACAGTAAGCAATTATGATAAAGCTTTAGAGGTTTTGGAATCTGCCAATCGTTTAGCCAAGATTGATGCAGAAAAAAAGGAAGTGGAAAAGATGTATACTTCAGCAATCAGGGAGATAACCGCCAGAAGAATGTCTGCTGCCGAATATGCAATCTTTCAAGGAGATGTTGAAAAGGCAGACAGCTTAGTTAGTATTACAAATGATTTGATTACAACCTATAAGATGCAGGAAGACCCTACAATAGTAAACATTATGAATAGCTATTTGAGGGTTATTGATAAAAAGGTTTGTCAGAAAAAGCAAGATGAGATTGATGTATTTGTTTATAATATTATAGATTGTATTCGTAAGAATGACTTCTATAAGGCTGATGACCTTATAACAACGGCAATGCAAATCAAAGGCTCTTCAGAGTGTAGGTTAGATAAACAAAAGGTACGTCAGCTCAAACGCCAAATTGAGAAACCTTTGGAATATGTTGCAATGAAAGAAGGAGTTATGAAGAACTTGGAAAACAACGATACCCTGCTTTTTATCAAAACTTATGGCGAACTGGAAGAGTTTTGGAATGAATACAAACTTGCAGAAATGAGCGTTGAACACCTGCCTTTAAGAAAGATACTTTACAACACCAATAATCCTGATTTAATTGTTAAGAGCATTGAAGAGTTATTAAAATATCGCTTGTATTTTAGTTCTTTGGAAGCTTTGGGAGCATTAAAAGATATGGGCTTTAAGAGAAAGCATACAAAGGAAGCTCAAAAGAAGATTGGAATGATGATGTCTTTGGATTTGATTAATCGCCCTGAAAAGATTAGAGAAAGCAACAGGATTGATGACTTATATAAAAACGACACGTGGTTTAAGAATTTCTACAAAAGCTATAATAAATATTTAATTCGTTGGAGAAAAAACAGATAATATGCCTGAAGAAGAAAATGGAATAAAATATTTCTCCCTCTTAGAAGCCCTAACAAGCATTCAAAGAACCTTACTCAATCGCTATACTTCTTCCTTTTGGGTAAAGGCAGAAATGATGAAACTAAATCATTATGTTCATTCGGGACATGCCTATCCTGACTTGGTTGAAAAGCAAGACAACAAAATCGTTGCACAGACAAGAGCATTGATATGGAAAGATGATTTTGAAAAGATAAACAAAAAGTTTATCACAACAACAAAAGAACCCCTTAAGGAAGGAATTACTATCCTGCTCTATTGCAGAATACAATTTGATGCCCTCTATGGTTTATCCTTAAGAATTATTGATATTGACCCTCTTTTCACCCTTGGAGAACTGGAAAAAGAAAGACTTGAAACCATTAAAAAGATTAAAGACGAAGGACTTTGGGATAAGAATAAAAAGATTCCTCTGGCTTTGCTTCCTCAAAGACTTGCAATAATTTCGGTACAAACGAGCAAAGGATATTCCGACTTTATGAATATAATTGAGCAGGAGAAAGAAAGATATAAGATATTTACAATGCTTTTCCCTTCACTCTTGCAGGGAGACAATGCAGTGGATAGCTTGATTTTGGCTTTGGATACTATTGAAATAGTGAAAGAACATTTTGATGCCGTATTGATTATTAGAGGAGGCGGAGGAGATATTGGTTTGGCATGCTATAATAATTACGAATTAGTCAAACGCATAACCTCCTACCCTTTGCCCGTTCTGACAGGAATTGGACATTCAACCAATGAAACCGTTAGCGAAATGGTATCCAACACAAAAGCAATTACCCCAACCGACTTGGCAGACTTTATAATATTCCGTTTTAGGAACTTTGAACAATCCCTAAAAGACATAAAGCAAAACCTTTTCAATATAGCCATTAGAAGATTGGAAAAAGAATCCCAGACCCTAACACAATACCATCAAATATTAAAACTCCTTGACCCCAAAAACCTTCTCAAAAGAGGATATTCCATAACCTATATCAATGAAAAAATATTAAAAACCTCCTCCCAGCTAAAGAAAGGAGACAAGATAGTAACCCTGTTGGCAGAGGGGAAGACAATATCAACAATCAATGAAATAGAATAGAGGATATGAAAACAAAGAACTATACAGAAAAGTTTGAAGAACTAACAAAGATTGTCAAAGAATTAGAAAGAGGCGATATTGCAATTGACGATATGACTCTTAAAATAAAACAAGCCTTAGAGTTGTTGGAGGATTGCAAAGCCAAACTCACAGAAGTAAACGAAGATGTAAATAAAATCCAAGAAAAAATTCTTAATAATGATTAGTGGTTAGTGATTAATGGTTAAAGTCTTTAAAGTTCTTAAAAACATAGGCAAACACAAGACCTGCCCTTACATTGATTAACTAACAATCCCGCACAACCAAAATTTGTCTTTTCAAATTAAAGAATTTAATTGGTATAATAGCTAATTTTTATATTAAAAACCTTATAATTTTGTCGCATTATAGTTATGCTTTTTGTGTTGATTGTTTTTGTGTAAAGAATATTTTGAATTTTTCTTGACGAGATTTTAATTCTTGCTCATCAATTCCACTTACGTAGAAAATCAATTCCAATGTCTTGCCTTCGTCTAATATATTGTATTCGTTGGTTAGCATTTCTATTAGTTCCGTTACTGAGGTAAAAACTTGTTGGTTGGTTTTGAAAACAAAACATACCCCATTAACACATTGCTCAAAGGAAAAATCACTATTGAAGTTTGGGTCAAGTTGAGGATTATTGTAGATAATATCCATAGCCTCGTCAACCACAACAGAAAGTATTCCAAAATAGTTGTGAAGATTAAATCTATCACATATCTCCTCTACTAAGGCTTGAGCCTTTACTCTTTCTGAATGGTTTGCATTTAATTTTACTATATCGTAGTTTTGTTTCATAGTGTTTTATTTTTCAAACTTATTAAAAAATTCATTTACCTTCTCCTTATAGTAAGGAGAAAATACGGGAGGAACCTGCTTAAATAGTTCCAGCTCTCTATTCTTTAGTTTATTAAACTCTAAGAATTGATTATTGGAATTATCTATCAAATCCCTGCCCTCAACAGACTCTCTTCTTTGCTCCTGCTCTTGTTTTGCTTGAGCTTTCTCGTGTTGCAGCATTCTTGTTAGAATATTGTTTTGACGATTTATAGTTTGTTGATTTATGATTTTGTTTACGATATCTGTCTCGGTTTGTTCCATTTGTTTGATTAAATTATCCAATTCTCCTGCACTTTTTCCTCCTTCTTCCTTTAAATCATTGGAATACTGTTGCATCATTTTTCGTATCATTTCCTGCTGAGCTGCCATTTTTGCCAACTCTTCATTAATTTTTGCATTTTCTCCTATCCTTGGTTTTTGTCCTTCTCCTTTTTTCTGACTCTCCAATTCTTTTTTCAATCTCTCCATTTCCTTGTTTAAGGCTTCTTGAAGTTCTCGCATTGTTTTAGGACTCTTTTTACCTGATTTAGGACTATTGCATTGGCTATTGGGTTTGGAGTTTGGCCTTGATTTTGAATTGCAGCTTTGCTTGGACATTGACTTCATGTTTTGTTGCATATTATCTAAGCTCTCCGCCAAAAGCAAGGAAAGATTATTCATTGAAGTCATTGCATATTGCTGAGAGGTGGTTGCTTGTGTGTTCTTGTAAGAGCCATATATTCCTTGATTGTATTGGAGGAGTTTTTCAATTGAGTTGCCTATTTGATTATCTATGGCTGTAAGTTCTTTGTTGATAATATTCCCTATTTGTGGCTGACGCTTACTCATTGCAAAGAGACTATCGGAAATCATCTTCATATCGCTCTTTATCTTATTTTGAGTATTAAGAAGGTTTTGATACAAAGGGTCTGTTACGGAGGTTTCCCTTACCTTAAGGATTAAATCTTCCTGCATAAAGGAAAGTTTAACTAAGTTCTTTAGGATTTGCCTAACCTCTTGTATGTCTTCTGCCAATTGCTCCTCTTCATTGTCTTGTTGTTGTTTTTCCAAATCATCTGCCATCTCTTGCATCTGCTGGGCGGCTTGTTTTTGGTTTTTGGAAGCGTCTTTGTTCTTTCTTTGCTCCATATTCTTTTGAGCATTTGATTGAGCTTTAGAAATACTATCTTCTTTTTCCTTATCTCTCTTTATTTTTAGTGGGTCTTCAAGCTCGGAGGCTTTTTTCTGAAGCTCTTGAATATCTTTCTTTATTTCCTCAAAAGACTTGTTTAATTGGCTTTGTTTCTCTTGAAGGTCTTTGTTGTTTTTAGGGTTTTGCTCTGTTTTTTCTGACAGTTGCTTTTGTTCTTGAGCAGCTTTGTTGAGCTTATCTATGGTCTCCTGCATTTTTTTATCAACCTCCAAACGCTTAAACATCTCAAGGTTTCTATCTAATTGCTTTTCCAAGTTCTCATTGCTCATCTTCATCTTATCTAAAGCCTTTTTGAGGTCTTCCTTCTTAATATTATCTTTTATCAACTTATTCAACTCCTCAAACATATCCTTAGCAATTTCCTCATATAGTTTTTCAAGCTCTTTCTGTTTCTTTAGTATTTCCTCATTTTGCGATTTATATCTTTGGTCTAAACTATTATTTTCTTTTATCTTCTTGCTTATTTCTTCCAAAGACTGCTTGATTTGTTCCTGCTTTTGTTTCAATGACTCTATTTGCTTCTTATCCTGCCAATCTAATTCCTTCTTCTCAAGCATCTTCTTATTCAATTCCCTAATCTCTTCCTGTATCTTTTTAAGCTCCAATAATGATTGGTCGGTTTCCTGCTTTATTTGCGAACTTGTTTTCTCTTGTTTCTCCTCTATCTCTTCCATAGTAGGAATTTCTATTGTGAAAACTCCCGAACGTGTTGACTTTGCTCCATCAACTCCATCGTTATCCCAAACCTCAAAATAATAAACCACCCTCTCCCCTGCCTCAAGCTCCGATAGGTCGTAACTATAATAAAACTCTTGCGTATTTTCCTTAGTGTTTAGAGGTAAAGGATAAGTAATATGTGTTGGCTCCTGCTCTTCCTTTTGATATTTCTCTATGTGAAACTCCAATTTTGAAAATCCATAATCATCTTTTATCTGACCTCTAAAATAAACCCTATCGGCAATTAAGCTATCCTTTTGCTCTATAACTGCTATTTGAGGGCTTAAATCCTGAATAGAATTAATCATAAACTCAAGAGAATCACTAAAGGTTGTGTATTTGTTTTTTGTGAATATCTGATAACTCAAATCGGACATTATTTTCTTAGAAAAAGATAACCTTCCATTTTTATCAGGAGTAAAACTTTCTATCTTATCGTTATTCTTAAAGATAAGAGCATTAGCATCTCTTGTTACTGCTCTCCAACTTATTGTACTTCCCTTTGGAACTGAAAAATTACTAACATTAGTAAATACTTCTTGTTCTTTTTTAGTGTGTGGAGGATAGGTTATTATGGCTTGAAGGTCTAAAAGGATTGGTTTGGGAAGAACTTCTATCTTGTAGTCATTACTTGTTATTCCAGAAGATTCAAAATAGAAAGTAGAGTTGTCTTGAATTTGTTTTATGGTATAAGAAAAAATATCTTTCTTTTCCTTATTCATTTGAAAGGTTTGCTTATTTATAATAATATTAACCTTATCAACCAACATATCCCCTTCAATCCTTACCTTAATGTCAATATCTCCATGTTGCAATATCTTTAACTGGTCGTTAAGAAGCTTGAAAGAAAATGGAGCAGGCTTTTGGAAATGCTTTGAATGGTTAATAAAACGATAGGTTGGCTCACTAATAAAGCTTGGGAAGAATATACCGCTTAAAAGTATTATTATTATGGGTATTAGAGCCCATTTTATGTATTTCTTGTTTTTTGAAATATCAATTGCCTTTACAAATGGTATTGGGCTAAGCTCTTTTGTTCTTTGAATAATGCTTGCCTCCAATAGCTCTGAAGCTTCTTCTGAAGCAATATCTTGAAGCTGTAAAAGGTTTAGTAGTTTATCGGATACTTCGGGAAAATGCTTACCAATTATTTTTGCAGCCTCTTTATAGGATATGGTTTTAGTGAGGCGAAATATCTTAAAAACAGGGACAATGATAAAGAAATAGATTATCAGAATAGCTGTTAATAAGAAGGCGTAGAATAATATTGAACGAGTTAAAGTGGAATAATAACCAAAGTATTCAAGGGTATTAAGGATAAGAAAGAAACTTAGAAGAAGAAAAACGCAGTATAAAATACCTTTTATTAACTTATTCTTATAGTATTTCCTTATAAACCTATCTAACTTGGATATTATTATTTCATTAGTCATTGTATTAATTAGCTTATTTGAGCCATTTCTCTTCCTTATACCATTGAATTGCTCTCTTTACTCCTTCTTCCAAATCAACCTTTGGACTATAACCCAAGTCATTTTTTAAGTCTTCAATACCACAAATCCAATTTCTTGCTTTTAAGATATTAAATTTATCCTTGTTTAAGGTGAAAGACTTTCCAAATAAATTTCCAATAAATTCCATTAAAGAGCTTATCCATCTTACTATAAACAACGGAACTTTGATTTTTATTGTCCATGTTTTTAGCACTTTCTTTGTTATATCTGCAAACTCCTTGTCCAAATATATTTTCCCATCACTTACAAAATAAGTCTTACCACTTATTTGAGAATTCATTGCCAAAATACTTACATCTACCAAATCGTCAACATAAACAAAGGTAAGACGTTGAGGAGTAAAACCAAGATAAGGCTCAATATGATTATTTATTGTTTGAAAATATACAAAATAGTCTGTTTCACGTGGACCATAAACCCCTGTTGGGCGAAGAATAATATATTTCCCCTCAAAATTATCTCTAATATATTCTTCTGCCATTAGTTTTGCCTTACCGTATTCTGTATTGGGTTTATTTAAATCCTCTACCCTACACTCACAAAAAGTTTCCTCATCACCAGGACCATGTGCTGCAAAACTGCTAAAAAATATTAATTGGGTTTGAGTTCCTTTAAGAGCATCAACCAATGATTTAACATATCCATAATTTACCCTGTAAAAATCTTCCTTTTTCTTTGCTTTGGTAAGTCCCGCAAGATGAAATATGGTGTGAAAATTCTCTTCTCTTAATATGTTTTCTAAGTCTTTTTGGTTATTATAAGGAAGCTCTATAAAACGTATTCTATCATCTTTCAAATATTTTCTACTACTTGTTTTCCTTATAGCTGCTACTACCTCATAGCCTTCTTGAAGTAACTTATCTACCAAAGTACTCCCAATAAAACCACTTGCTCCTGTAACTAAAACCTTAGTCATATTATATTTCTTTTATATAGGCTCTACGACGAATGGCTATCCTGCTCTTATATTTTTCCCAAATCTGCGATGCCTGATTAGTTTCAAGCTGAGGATTGGCTATTGCTATCTTGGAGTCTAATTCAATATAGCGACGATTCATTTCAACATAGTAAAGAGAATGTATTCCCTTGTTTTGCCAATCTGGGTCAACTCCATTCAAATACAAATCAATATTATCGTAGCTTTTTAATGCTTTAAGAAAATAATACCAGCCTGTTGGGAATAGCTTACCTTTGCATTTTCTTAGTGCATCGCAAAATGAAGGCATGGAAACTCCAAAAGCAACAACATCATCTTTCTCATCTACAATAAAACAAACTAATTTGGGGTCAATAAAACCAAAATATTGTCCAATATAGAATTTTATCTGTTTGTCATTCAAAGGAACATAACCAAAAAGATTAGCAAAAGAACGATTTATTAGATTAAAAATCTTCTTACCATAGAGTTTAACTATTTCCTTCTTTGAAAGCCCTTGAACAATTCTCAAATTATACTTATCCTTAATAAGCTCGTTTATTTTTGCAACCTTTTCCGGTATTGGCTGATTTGCCTGTATCTCATACTGAATCCAATCCACCTCTTTCCTGTATCCCAATTTTTCAATTATTGGTGGATAGTAGGAAGGGTTATAGTAGCATGCCATTGGACAATTGGTATCAAAGCCCTCAACCATCATTCCCTCCTTGTCCATATCAGTAAACCCCATTGGACCCACAAGCTCCGTCATGCCCTTTTCCTTTGCCCAAGTCTCAACAGCTCCCAAAAGAGAATTAGCAACCTCAACATCATCAATATAATCAAACCAACCAAAACGCATCCTCTTTTGTTTCCATATCTCATTGGCCTTAGTGTTGAGTATCCCTACAATACGCCCAACCAACTCATCATTCCTATAAGCTAAGAATATCTTAGACTCACAAAACTCAAAAGCAGGATTTTTCTTCTTGTTGAAAGTAACCCTTTCGTCCATCAATAACGAAGGAACCCACATCTTATCGTCCTTAAAAAGCTTATAAGGGAACTTCAAAAACTTATTAAAGTCTTTTTTGTTCTTTACTTCCTCTATTCTTATTGGATTATTCATCTATTTAGTTCTAAAAAAACAATTATTGGATTACTCCATACTTTTTGAAAACCTTAGTTAACTTATCAATAGCTATATCAACCTGCTCACGAGTATGAGTTGCCATAAGAGAAAAACGAATTAATGTTGCATCAGGAGAACAAGCAGGAGGAATAACAGGATTAATAAATATTCCTTCGTCATAAATTTCTTTTGTAATCACAAAGGTCTTTTCTGTATCTCTAATATAGAGAGGGATAATTGGAGACTGAGTATGCCCTATCTCAAAACCATTTGCCCTAAAAGCATTAAGCGAATAGTTGGTAATATCCCATAAATTATCTATTCTATGAGGCTCTTCTTTAATAACATCTAAGGCGGCAATAACACTTGCCGTTGCTGAAGGAGAAATGGAAGCAGAGAAAATATAAGGGCGAGAAGTATGACGCAAATAGTTGATAGTTTCCTTATCCGTTGCAATAAAACCACCAATAGCTGCCAAACTCTTGCTAAATGTTCCCATAATCAAATCAACATCATCAGTTAATCCAAAATGATTACAAATACCCTTTCCTCCCTTTCCAAAAACGCCCAAACTATGAGCCTCATCAACATAAACATCAGCGTTATATTTTCTTGCCAAAGCCGTTATCTGAGGAATATTTGCAATATCACCCTCCATAGAATAAACTCCATCAACAACAATAAGCTTAATCTCATCATAAGGTATTTTTTGCAATACATTTTCCAAAGAAGACATATCATTATGCTTAAATTTGTAATTTTTTGCATAGGAAAGTCTCCTTGCTTCAATGATTGAAGCATGGTCTAACTCATCTAAAATCAAATGGTCTCCCCTACCCAAAATCGTTGGAATAACTCCAATATTTGCCTGAAAGCCTGTTGAGAAAATAATAGCCTTTTCTTTTCCCACAAAGTCAGCCAATTTCTCTTCAAGTTCAATATGAATATCCAAAGTTCCATTCAAAAACGGAGAACCAGCACAACCAGAACCATATTTCTTAAAAGCAGCATTTCCAGCCTCAATAATCTTAGGGTGATTAATTAGCCCCAAATACGAATTAGAGCCAAACATCAACACCTTCTTCCCATTCATCAATACTTCACAATCTTGGTCACTACAAATCATTCTGAAATAAGGATAAATCCCCATCTCTTTGACTCTTTGAGGTTCTGTGTAAGAAGAGAACCTGTTTTTTAATTGCTTCATATTTACTTAATTAATAAATTTACAAATTAAATCAAACTACAAAAATACTATTTTATTTGGAATTGAATACAATTAAGGGACAAAAAGCCTTTGCTGTATAACAAAACCTCGTATAAAAATAAAAGAAATGGTTAATGAAATTATAAACCTTGCACAACGATAAAAAAGCTTAACTTAAACAAAAATAAACTTAGTCTTTTTGAAAATAAACTTGACTTAAATAAAAAAAGACGGCAGATAAATAAAATTATCTAGGGCAAAAATAAAATTATACGGCAGATAAATTTATTTAATATAGGGGCAAAATTTTATCATTAATGGTTGCACTTAATAACATACTATTAAAAATATATATTCTGCAGGTAATAGCTGGATTATCAATCATTTAATTAATATTATTAAGCTGTTAATCTGTTAAAAACACCTATATATTTAACAAGTTAACAAGAGTTAATAGTTAATGGGTAACCCTCCAATTGAAAAGATTGGAGGGGTTACACTCAATAACTTACTATTAAAATTTATCTTTGAATTTTTAAGACT
>CAYFWD010000021.1:0-26934 GCA_964346795.1 uncultured Bacteroidaceae bacterium | reverse complement strand
GTATTTATAAATATTATTTTGCAATATGATGGTTTTTAGCAGTATTAAGGAGAAGGTAGAGCATTTTGCAGAGTTTTATTTTGAGGAGATTGTAGAATATAGAAGACATTTTCATAAATATCCTGAACTTTCTAATCAGGAAGAGAAAACAGCTGATTTTATTTGTTCAAAGTTAGATGAGTGGAGTCTTCAATATGTAAAAAATGTTGGAGGCTATGGTATTTATGGTTTTGTAGAGGGACAAAATCCTGAAAAAAGAACTATTGCTCTAAGGGCAGATATGGATGCATTACCAATTAAAGAAGAAACAAACCTCCCTTTTAAGTCGGTTAATGAAGGAGTTATGCATGCTTGCGGTCATGATTTACACATGTCTTCTCTATTAGGAGCTATTAAGATATTAAAGGAGTTGACAAATGATTTTGAGGGAAGGGTGATGTTTATATTCCAACCTTCTGAGGAGACCTACCCTGGTGGAGCCTTGAAGATGCTTAATGCAGGAATGTTTGATGAGATGATTCCAAGTAAGATATTTGCTTTTCATTCCACTCCTGAAATGGAATGTGGCTATATTGGAATGACAGAAGGCAAAGCAATGGCTTCAACAGATGAGATTTATATTGATATTATTGGTAGAGGAGGGCATGGAGCAACACCAGAGTTAAATATTGACCCTGTTTTGGTTGCTTCTCACGTTGTTATTGCACTTCAAAGCATAGTTTCCCGTAATGCTTCCCCAACAGTTCCAACAACTTTTTCAATAGGAAAATTTATTGCAGAGGGAAGAACCAATATTATTCCTAATTCAGTACGTTTGGAAGGAATAATTAGAACATTTGACGAAACATGGAGAAAAGAATGCCATAAGCTAATTGAAAGAATTGTTAATCAAACGGCAGAGGCTTTTGGAGCAAAGGCTAAGGTTTTTATTGACCCTGGCTATCCTTATGTTTATAATGATATGTTTTTGACAAAAATAGTTTTTGAGACTGCAAAGAAATATTTTGGAGATTCAAAGGTTATGAATCTTCCTCCAAGAATGACAGCAGAAGACTTTGCGTATTTTTCACAGCAGGCTCCAAGTTGTTATTTTAGAATTGGGACAAGAAAGAAAGGAACTCCTATAACAAATCTTCATACTTCCAACTTTGATATTGATGAAGAAAGTATAAAATATGCAATGGGATTTTCAGCCTTTTTGGCATTTTCTTCCTTAATTCCTAAATAATTCATTGTTTTGGCTTAAATTTGCAAAATAAAAACTCAACACCTTGAACCAAATAAACATAAAAGACAAAACATTTCAAAAGTATATCAGCAATGATGAGATAGCATTAATTGTTAAATCATTAAGCGATAAAATTAATAAGGATTATGCTCAAAAAGAAATAAGTTTTTTAATTGTGCTTAATGGAGCTTTTATGTTTGCCTCTGACCTTCTAAAGCAGATAGAGGGTAACCATAAGCTTAGTTTTATAAAACTTTCTTCCTATCAAGGATTATCATCTACCAATAAGGTTAGGGAGTTGATAGGAGTTGATGAAGACTTAAAGGGAAGGAATGTTATAATAATAGAAGATATAGTTGATACGGGCAACACTATGGAGTCTTTGATAGAAACAGTAAATTCACACTCTCCATCTTCTTTGGAAATTTGCACATTTATGTTTAAACCCGAAGCTTTCAAGAAAAATTTTAAGATTAAGTATATTGGCAGAGAGATAAGTAATGAGTTTATTATTGGATACGGATTTGATTTTGATGGGTACGGAAGAAACCTAAAAGATATTTATCAATTGAAAGATTAATTTATTAACAAGCAAACTAAAAAATAAAATAAGATATGTTAAGTATTGTATTATTCGGAGCTCCTGGTGCTGGCAAGGGCACACAATCAAAAATGTTGGTTGAAAAATATAATCTTACCTATATTTCAACAGGAGATATATTAAGAAAAGAAATAGCCGAAGGCACAGAAATAGGACTTAAAGCAAAGGATATAATCAATAGGGGAGGGTTGGTTGATGATGAATTGATTGTTCAAATTATAGAGAAGACAATAGAAAACTCTACAACAGGAGGTATTCTCTTTGATGGATTTCCTCGTACAGTTGTTCAAGCCTATATTTTAGAAGGTTTGCTTCATAGAATGAACAGAAGACTATTATGTTTTTTGTCTTTGGAAGTTCCAAGAGAAATGCTTATTGATAGAATGCTTAAGAGAGCAGCAATTGAAGGTAGAGAAGACGACAAGAAAGATGTTATCTTGACTCGTTTTGAAGAATACGACAATAAAACAATTCCTGTTGCAGAGTTTTACAAGCAAAAAGGTATTTATCGCCCAATAGATGGAGTAGGAACAGTAGAAGAAGTATTTTCTCGTTTGCAGAAAGTCATAGATAAGATTATTGAAAATGCTTACAGAAATATTATTCTTTTTGGCTCACCTGGCTCAGGAAGAGGGACTCAAGCAAGGCTTTTATCAAAAGAATATGACTTGGTTTATATTTCCACTGGAGCAATGATAAGAGAAGAGATTGCTAAGGGTTCTGAAATAGGAATATTGAGCAAGCCTTATATGGAAAAAGGAAATAATGTTCCCGATTTAATAGCCATACAACTAATAGAAAAAAAGATTGAAGAAAACCCAACTGCAAAAGGTTTTCTTTTTAAGGGATTCCCTTCAACCTATGTTCAAGCCTACATTATGGACGGAATATTAGAAAAGATGCATACTTCTGTTACTTGTATGATTGAGATGAAGTCTAATCCTATTCAATGCGTAAAACGATTAACCCGTAGGAGTAAGACAGAAAGAAGAAGAGTTTATGATATGGACCCTGAAATAATAATTCATCGTATTGAGAGCTACGAAGAGTCTGCTCAAAATGTTAGAAACTACTATCAAAAGAAAAATAAATATTATAGTGTAAACTCTGATGCACCAGAAGAGGTAGTGTTTGAGAATTTATGTAAAACCGTTGATGAGGCTCTAAAAAAAGCCTAAACTTAAAATATGCGTGAAAACTTTGAAGATTACGTAAAGATAAACTGCCGTAGTGGTAAGGGAGGTGCTGGCTCTGCTCATTTGCTTCGTTCACGAAGTAATGCAAAGGGAGGTCCAGATGGTGGAGATGGAGGAAGAGGAGGACATATTATCCTAAGAGGGAATAAACAACTATGGACTCTTCTACATCTAAAATACACTAAGCATCTTATTGCCGAAAATGGAGAAGGAGGAGGAAGAAATAGACTAACAGGAAGAGACGGAAAAGATATAATTGTTGAGGTGCCTCTTGGAACAATTTGCAGGGATATTGAAACAGATAATGTGGATTGTGAAATAGTGGAAGACGGACAAGAGGTTATAATTGCACAAGGAGGCAGGGGAGGATTGGGTAATGACCATTTCAAGTCTGCAACCAACCAAACACCTCGTTACGCTCAACCAGGAGAAGACGGAGTAGAGGCTTGGAAGATATTAGAACTAAAAATATTGGCAGATGTTGGTTTGGTAGGTTTTCCAAATGCGGGGAAGAGTACCTTGTTAAGCGTAGTTTCGGCAGCCAAACCCGAGATAGCCGACTATCCTTTTACTACCTTAGTTCCTAATCTTGGAATTGTACAATACAGAGATGAGCAATCCTTTATTATGGCAGATATACCAGGTATTATAGAAGGAGCATCGGAAGGGAAAGGCTTAGGGCTTCGTTTTTTGAGACATATTGAAAGAAACTCTCTTCTGCTCTTTATGATTCCTTGCGACACAGAAGATATTAAAAAAGAATACAAAATACTTATACAAGAGCTACAAAACTACAACCCTGAACTTATGGACAAGGACAGAATACTTGCCATAACAAAATGCGATATGCTTGATAAGGAAATGATTTCTCAAATGAAAAAACTCCTTCCAAAACAAGTAAAATCAGTGTTTATTTCTTCAGTATCAGGACTGGGAATAACGGAGCTTAAGGATATAATTTGGAAAACCCTCAATGGAAGCAATTCTGAGTAAGGATACAGAGCTATTCTATATTATAAATGGTTTAAGAAGTCCATTTTTAGACTATTTCTTTGGATTTTTTAGTCATAACCTAAGCTTTGTGTTGACAATATTGGCTGCTTTCCTATTCCTTTCAATTAAAAAATATCGTAAACATTTTTGGATATTAATTATCCTGATTTCAGTTTCTTTTTTGTTTGCAGACAGGATTTCAGTAATTTGTTTTAAGGACGTGTTTCAAAGACTGCGACCAAGCCATGCCTTAGAGGGAGTACACTTAGTCAAATTAACCTTTACTCAACTAATATATGACTATAAAGGAGGACAATATGGCTTTGTCTCTTCTCATGCTGCAAATGCTTTTTCCCTTGCAACCATATTTGCAATTTTAGGAAAAGACTATAAGTTCTTGCCTATATCCATTTATATTTGGGCAATATTAGTAGGCTATTCAAGAGTATATTGTGGAGTTCACTATCCTGCCGATGTATTGGTGGGAGGATTATTGGGAATAGTAATAGGAGTAATTATAGTAATGCTTTTCAAACTTATCTGTAAGAAATTTAGCCCTCAAAACCTCAATAAGTTTTTTTAATCCTTACTTATCAAAAAATAAACTAAGCTTATTTGAAATTAAACGGCACTTATTTCAAATTATCTAGGGCAAAAATAAAATTATACGGCAGATAAATTTATTTATCTAGGGCAAAAGTTAATAGTTAAAGGGAACTTAGTCGTGTTAATCTGTTAAAAATACCTATATATTTAACAAGTTAACAAGAGTTAATAGTTAATGGGTAACCCTCCAATTGAAAAGATTGGAGGGGTTACACTCAATAACTTACTATTAAAATTTATCTTTGAGTTTCTTTTATTGATAAAGTAATTGCGTTTAGTAGAGTGTTAATACTTTACTAAGTAATGCAATCCTACGCTTTCCTTTCTTGCCATAGCCATTTTGATTATTAGATATGAATTGGCAATAAGGTTTCTTAGCTCACAAAGTTTGGGGATTAAAACAGAACGATTGTAAATAGCTTCTGTCTCTTCGTAAATAAGTTCTAAGCGATTGAGGGCTCTTTTTAGTCTTAGTTCCGAACGGACAATGCCAACATAGTTTGACATGATTTGTTGTAGCTCTTTTGCTGTTTGAGTTATCAAAACCATTTCTTCATTGAACACCATTCCTTCGGCATTCCAGTCAGGCACTTCTTTTTTGATGCTTACGGAGTTAAAGTTTTTTATGCAGTCCATAGCTGCACGATGAGAAAAAACTATTGCCTCCAAAAGAGAGTTGGAAGCCAAACGATTTCCTCCATGAAGTCCTGTTCTGGCACATTCGCCAGAGGAATAAAGGTTATTTATTGTTGTTTTGGCATTTTCATCCACAACCACTCCTCCACAAGAATAATGTGCTGCAGGAACAACAGGTATCATATCCTTAGTAATGTTTACACCTATCTCTAAGCACTTGGCATAAATATTTGGAAAATGTCGCATTATCTCATTTTTTTCTATTGCCCTGCAATCCAAAAACACATGGTCATCTCCTCTAACCTTCATCTCATTGTCAATTGCTCGAGCAACAATATCTCTTGGAGCAAGGGATTCCCTCTTATCATACTTTTGCATAAAAGGTTTTCCATCTATGGTTTTCAAAATTCCTCCTGCTCCTCGCATTGCTTCGGTAATAAGAAAAGAAGGTTTTTCCAAAGGATTATAAAGAGAGGTAGGGTGGAACTGCACAAATTCCATATCTGCCAAATGCCCCTTTGCTCTATGTACCATTGCTTGACCATCACCTGTTGCAATAACTGGGTTTGTGGTAGTACTATAAACATTACCATTTCCTCCTGTTGCCAAAAGGGTAAACTTAGCTAAATAAGTATCAATGGAGTTGTCAAGCTGATTAAGGACATAGGCACCATAACATTCTATATCTTTCCTATGACGGGTTACTTCTTCTCCCAAATGGTGCTGAGTGATTAAGTCAACAGCATATTGTTTTTCTTTAATAGTAATATTTGGGTGAGACTTTGCTTTTTCCAGTAAGGCTCTTTCTATTTCTGAGCCTGTGTTGTCTTGGTGATGAAGTATTCTAAACTCCGAATGTCCTCCTTCTCTTGCAAGGTCAAAATCACCGGAGGATTTTTTGTCAAAATTAGTTCCCCATCGGATTAACTCCTTAACCCTTTCGGTGCTTTCGGTTATAGTTATCCTAACGGCTTTTTCATCACATATACCAGCACCAGCAACTAAGGTATCTTGAATATGTTTTTCGTAGCTATCAGGCTGATACATTACAGCAGCAATCCCTCCTTGTGCGTATTTTGTTGAACTCTCGGAGGCGTCATCTTTTGTAAGTATGCATACCTTACCTTTATCGGCTACTTTTAATGCAAAACTAAGTCCAGCGATACCTGAACCTAAAATAAGGAAATCAACTTCATATCTCATAAAAACATATTCCTATTTTTTGAATAATTATTTACCTAATTAATATCCTCTTGATTTATTGTAAAAGTATATTCATGGTATTTGTAACGTCCTTTTTCGTAATAGTTCTTAACCCAATCACTTTCTCTAAAGAATTGCTTTTGTGTCTCATCTGTATAGTAACGATTCCATGTTTTTAGAAGTACAGTATCTTTAGAATAAACATATAAGAAAATATTAGAATCCTCTTTTTCAATATGAGACATAAAGAAATAATCAGAAGTAGTTCCTTCCTCTATTTCTGTAATTTTAAACTTTATTGTGGAATCTCTTTTGATTAATTTTAATGAGTCAGAATTCCAAAAAAGAGCATAACTACTAACTATTATATCTTCTTGAGTGTTATTTTTAATATAATTAATTACTTTATGAGAAGGACTTATACTTTCCAGTGGATCGCATGACAAAAATATTGAAATCACAATAAACCCTATTAAGATACTTATAATTTTATTTTTAGAAGCCATAATATTGGAATTTTTGAATAATTATATCTTGTTTATTAGGATACATTGTTATTAAGTTTAGCTTTAAAGCATCATGAGACCTTACCCAAAAAGACAAACCATCATATACTTGTTTTTTTGTTAAATGACCTTCTGATATTAAAGATTGTAGTATTTTATATTGAAACCAATAATCATTAGAATTTATTCTATTATCTACATCTCCTCCATATTTTTCATGAACGAGAATATTACCCATTGCAAATCCCCACATTTCTCCAATACCACAAACGCCTGAATTAAATTTTGTAATATCTCCATACGGACCATTAACTATTATGTAGTTAATATAATCAGCCCAATATTCACTTGCATGGGCTGGAGATTCAAATGTTAGTTTTTGAAAATGGCTTGCATGAGCTAATTCATGATAAGTTGTTTTGTTCATATCCCAAGATGTTGTTTTACCTATTATTATATCGGGAGCAACTAAATGTATAATACTATTTATTGTTGTTGTAGGTAAAGGAAAGAAGTTTGCAAAAACTTTCTTCCATCTTATTAAATTCGTCAATAATTTTTAGACTTTCTAAGTTGTTAGACTTCAAAACAGCAAAAATATCTTCAATAAATTGATAGAATTCCATGTGTCGAAGTATTCGCATTGAATTTTTTCTAATCTTCATATTAAAAAAGGTATTTAATTAATAAATAATTTGATTTTTTTAGCATTTTCTATCGTTTTAAGGATAAAATTCGTGAATTTTTATACTTTTCCTTCTATAGAAGTGATAAAATTCATAAATTCTATTGCTTTTTCTTCTTTGGAAGTTGTAAAATGAGAGTATTTTGTCTAATTTTGGAGAAAATGAAGATGAAAAATAATAATTAACTAAAAAAAATAACCTACCAAAAAGCAAAAAAATTCTTGAACTGCCATTGCAAGAAAGTTTAGTCTTTTGAAAAATCAAATCTAAGTTCATTGATATTATTTTTATAAGGTTAATTGTTTGCAGAAAATTTATTTTAATAAGAGAAAAATTATCCTTTTAAAGCTTCTGCGGCGGAGCTTATTTCTATAATTTCGTTGGTAATTGCTGCTTGGCGAGCTTTGTTATAGGTAAGTTTAAGGTCTTTAAGTAGGTTTTCTGCGTTGTCTGTTGCCTTGTGCATAGCAGTCATACGTGCTCCATGTTCTGAAGCAAAGCTGTCTAAGAAACAGCGATAGAGTTGAATTTTTAGTGCTTGAGGAATAATATTATAAATTATTTCTTCTCTTGAAGGTTCAAACAAATAGAACTTGCTTATTTGTTTATCCTCATCATCATTCAAAGACCTTAAAGGAAGAAAAGTTTCTTGAGAAATGATTTGTGTGGAGGCATTCTTGAACTTATTATATATTACCTCAACTCTATCATATTTCTGATTAATAAACATATTCATTATCTCCTCTGTTATCAAAGTAACTTTATCAAAGGTTAAGTCGTCCCAAATAGTATCGTAGGTCTTGATAACATCATTAGTTTTTTGTTTTAAGAAAAACTCCGATGATTTTTTACCACAACTAATAACATCTACCTTGGTAAAGGTACTTTCGTTTGAAATCTTTTCAATAACTTTTCTTGCTTCCTTAATAATATTAGCATTAAATCCTCCACATAAGCCTTTGTTGGAAGTAAGAACAAGAACTAATACTTTGTCTGCATTATTTTCTCTTGCATAAGGACTTTCCATAAGTTCTGTTTCGTCTTCCATTATATTGGAAATTATATTGGAAAGTAGAGAAGAGTATGGACGAAGAGCTATAACAGAATTTTGAGCCCTACGTAGTTTTGATGCAGAAACCATCTTCATTGCTGAAGTGATTTGCATCGTTGAGCCAACAGAAGATATTCTATTACGTATCTCTTTTAAGTTTGCCATTATACAGAGTATTTAGATGTTTTCTCTTGAGCAACTTTTTCCAAACGAGCTAAAATCTCATCATCAAGAATTCCATTGCGAAGTTTTTCCAATACATCTTTATGGTTGTTTTCTAAAGAGAAGAGATAATCATTTTCAAATTCATGTACCTTGTCAACAGGAATATTTTGTAGCCAGCCTCTAACTCCACAACAAATAATAGCAATCTGATGTTCTACCTTCATTGGAGAGTATTGTTTTTGCTTTAATATCTCAACATTACGTTTACCTTTCTCAATAACCATTTTTGTTGTTTGGTCAAGGTCTGAGCTAAACTTAGAGAAAGCTTCCAATTCACGATATTGTGCTTGGTCAAGTTTTAGAGTCCCTGCAATCTTCTTCATTGATTTTATTTGAGCATTTCCTCCAACACGAGAAACAGATATACCAACATTAATTGCAGGACGAACACCCGCATTAAAGAGGTTACTTTCTAAGAATATCTGACCATCGGTAATGGAAATAACGTTTGTTGGAATATATGCTGAAACGTCTCCTGCCTGTGTCTCAATAATAGGTAGTGCAGTTAAAGAGCCTCCACCTTTTACCTTATCTTTTAAACATTCTGGCAAATCGTTCATCTCTCTTGCAACGCTGTCTTCCTTTATAATTTTTGCAGCTCTTTCCAAAAGTCTGGAGTGTAAGTAAAATACATCACCAGGATATGCCTCACGTCCAGGAGGACGACGAAGAAGAAGTGAAACGTCACGATATGCTACGGCTTGCTATGAAAGGTCGTCATAAATAACTAATGCACTTCTTCCTGTATCACGGAAAAACTCTCCAATAGAAGCTCCTGCAAAAGGTGCATAGAATTGCAATGCTGCTGAATCGGAAGCTGTGGCAGAAACAATAATGGTATAGTCCATTGCTCCTTTTTCTTCCAAAGTCTTAACGATGTTTGCAACGGTTGAGCCTTTTTGTCCGCAAGCAACATATATACAATAAACAGGATTACCCTGCTCATAGAAACTTTTTTGATTTAATATGGTATCAATAGCAATTGCTGTCTTACCTGTTTGGCGGTCTCCAATAATTAACTCTCTTTGTCCTCTCCCAATAGGAATCATAGAGACAATAGCCTTAATCCCTGTTTGTAAAGGTTCATTAACGGGCTGACGGAATATAACCCCTGGTGCCTTTCTTTCAAGAGGCATCTCAAACAATTCTCCTTCTATCTTTCCTTTTCCATCAATAGGCTCACCAATAGTATTTATAACCCTTCCAACCAAACCTTCTCCAACATTTATTGAAGCAATTCTATTTGTACGCTTAACAAGGTCTCCTTCATTAATATTACTGCTCTCACCTAAGATTACAACCCCAACATTATCCTGCTCCAAGTTCTGAACAATTCCTTGAACATCGTTATCAAACAAAACCAACTCTCCACTTTGAGCATTATTTAGCCCATAAACCCTTGCAATACCATCTCCAACGGTCAAAATTGTACCAACCTCTTCTAAGGAAGCATCAAGATTTGTATCAGATAAATGATTACGCAAGATTGCCGTAACCTCTGAAGGTTTAATATCTACCATAATTCTTTATTATTAAAATCCTTTTTCGTATAAATTTTTTGCAAAAGATTTTTTCAATACTTGCAATTGCTTAGAAATGGACGCATCATAAATCTTGTCATCAATAACTATCTTAAAGCCACCAATAACATTTTCGTCAATCCTCTCAATCAATTCTATCTTAGAATTAAATTCTTTTTCAAGCAACTGAATAATCCTCTCCCTTGCATTTTGGTCAATACTTCGAGCAACATAGATAATAGCAACCTTTATGCCTTTATGTTCATTGTATAAATCTCTAAACTCGTATGCTATCTCTTTCAAAAAAATTATCCTTCTTTTCTCAATCAAAAGAATAATAAAATCTAAGGTTAGCTTGTTGATTTTAGAGCCAAACAAATCCCTAACAATACCTTTCTTGCTACCAATATTGATATTAGGATTACGCATAACAGCATTCAATATCTTATTCTCCTTACATGTCTTTCCAATTAAAGACATATCTCTTCTTATTTCCTCTAAGGAATTTTGCTCAACAGCCAAATCCATAAGAGAACGAGCATAGCGAGAAGAAAGAATAGTTGAATTCATAAACGCAATCTAATTAAAATTGAACTCTGAAACTCTTTTTTCAATAATTTCTTTATCAAAATCCTCTTTCTTTAGCTCTTGCTCCAAAACCTTTGAAGCAATATCAATAGAGAATTGGGCAACTTGATTTTTTAGCTCTGTTAGAGCTTGTAGCTTTTCATAGTTAATGCTATCACGAGCAGAAGCAACAATCCTTTGAGCCTCTTCTTGAGCCTTAGCCAAAGCCTCCTGCTTAATTGTTTCACCATGCAAACGAGCCTCTTTCAAAATCTCATCTCTTTCTTCCAAAGCTTTCTTCAAAAGAATATCGTTGTTAAATTTAAGATTTTCCATTTCCTCTCTTGCCTTTTGAGCCTCATCTAAGGAGTTTTGAATTAGAGTTTCCCTTTCATCAATCATACGAGAAATAACAGGCCAACCAAACTTACCCAAAATAATAACAAGAATAAGGAAGACCAAGGTCATCCAAAACAATAAACCAATTCCAGGATTAATCAGTTCCATAAGAAAATAAATTAAAAAAATTGATTAACTCTTTGAAAATAACAAAGAGTTAATTACGCCATAAATACAATCAACAAACAAGTTACAATAGCAAACAAACAAGCACCTTCCACCAATGCTGCTGCAACAATCATATTAGAACGAATATCACCAGAAGCTTCAGGTTGACGTGCAATAGCTTCCATAGCACTCTTTCCAATAGTTCCAATACCTATACCAGCACCTATTGCTGCTATACCAGCTCCTATACCAGCTAAACCAATAGCCCAAGGAGTTAAATCTGCAATTGCTTGTAATAATACATTTAATACAGTCATAATTAATAATTTTTTGAGTTATAAATTAAATAAAAAAACCAATCTTTTGATTGAAAATTGGGTTCAAAGTTATACATTTTTATTTTTATAGACGAATTTATTCAAAAAAAATAACAAAAAATATCCCTAAATAACAATATATGAATAGGATTGAAATTTTATTCAAAGTAAATTTTAGGTAAAAAAATTAAAGAAAAAAAGAAAAAAAACAAGAAAAAAGTGTTTGAATTAGAAAAAATGAATACCTTTGCAACCTCAAAAAAGCATAAAAATAAGTCTTCGTAGCTCAGCTGGTAGAGCAATTGACTCTTAATCAATGGGTCCGGGGTTCGAGTCCCCGCGAGGACACTTTCTTTTAGTAATCCTAAGCTTAATAACTTTTTGCTTAGGATTATTTTTTTGCATTAAAAGATATTTTTTATCATTATACAACATACAATAATAAACTAACTCAAACTATTTAGTAATTCTAATCAAGTAATCTTATTAAAGACAATTCAAGATTTCGTATTCATGATATCAAAACGAAGTTTTCACGACATCAAGACTTCGTTTTCATGAAACTTAAACTTCGTCTTTACGAAGTCGAAATGCCATTTCATCTTGACGAGATGGCATTTCGTTATACATGAAATGGCATCTCATCGCAACGAAATGCCATTTCGATCTCGTCAAATCTTCGTTTTAATGTCGTGAAAACTTCGTTTGAGTGTCATCAAAAGGCTGTTTTGAGGTCGTGGAAACCTTGTTTTATTAGTTGGAATTAAGTTTTGAATTACTATATAACTTAATTCTTCCTTAAAAAAACATATTCTTTTTAATATAAAAAGTGTATAAAAGCAAAAAAGAGTATTTATATTCTTTGTATAATAAACTAAAAATCAAAATATTTCAAATATTATTCTCAAAAAACATTTATTTTAATTTGTACTTCTTAATTTTATTTCTACATTTGCACATTGTAAATCAAAATAATTATTAATAAAAAAATACAAACATGAAAAAGATTATCCTTTCTTTAATTGGAATATTCTCAGCTATAGGTATTATGGCTCAGCCAACTTTTGTTTCAACAACCCCTTCAAATAAGAATGTGGTTTTGGAAGAATATACAGGTATAAATTGTGGATATTGTCCAGATGGACATAAAATAGCGAATCAAATTGCTACTGCAAACCCAAATAGAGTAATTATACTTAATATTCATCAAGGACCTTATGCAGGAAGCAGTCCAAATTATAAAACACAATGGGGAGATGCTCTTGCAGCACAAACAGGATTGACAGGATATCCTACAGGAACAATTAATCGTAGAATTTTTACGGGTGGAGCTACAGCTCTTGGTAGAGGAAGTTGGAATCAAGCTGCTGGTATTGTAATGGCTGAACCTTCTTTTGTTAATGTCGCTGCAAAAGCATATATAGACACTTTAACAAGAATAATTACTATTGATGTAGAAGTTTATTACACAGGTGATGCAGCTTCTGATATAAATATGCTTAATGTTGCATTGTTACAAGATAGTGTATTAGGTCCTCAATCAGGAGCAACTAACTTTAATCCAACACAAATGATTAATGGACAGTATATTCATATGCACATGTTCCGTCATTTGTTTTCAAATCAATATGGAGATCCTTTAGTAGAAGATGGCGATGTTATTCCATCAGGTTCATTTTTTTCTAAAAAATATGTTTATCAATTACCTGCAAATATAAATAATATTCCTTTAGTGTTAAAAAACCTTCATGTTGCGGCTTTTATAGCAAAGAATACTCAAGAAATTTATACTGGGGATTTAGCAGAAATGAACTTTGGGCAATATACAGACCAAGTAAATGAAAAGATATTTGCATCACTTATCACTTCATCAGAAGCTAAGGATTGTTCTGATACAACAGATGCAATACTTACATTTAAAGTTAAGAATACAGGAGTTACACCTATTAATAGTATTGTTATTAAATATAAAGAAATTACAGGTAATAGTTATCCAAAAATGACTAATGCTGGTTTTTCTTCTTTTACTTATAGCACCCCAATAGCTGCAGGAACAACAGCAAATATTTTACTTCCAGACTGTAAAATTCCTTATGATAATTCAATTAAGAGATATTTTGCTTTTATTTCTGAACTGGATTCTTTAAATGTAAATTCATCTGAATTGCATGGCGGAGCATTTTATGGTTCTCTTAAAACACCTCATCAGACGAAATCTATTAATGGACCTATAAAGTTTTATCTCAAAACAGATAAATATGGAAGTGAAGTTAAGTGGAACATTAAAGATGTTAATGGTAATATAATTAATCAAGGAGGTCCTTATACTGATGGAGCAGCTCGTTTTGATACTGTTGAATTTAATATAACAGACATAGGTTGCTACATATTTACCATAACCGACTCATGGGGAGATGGTCTTGTTGGTTCTAGTCCTGCAGGCATTTATAAACTAGTAGATGGAAATGGAAATATAATAACTACTTCTAATGGAAATTATGGAGCGAAAGAACAAAGACCTTTGAATGTTTTATCTATTATTGGCTTAAATGAAGTTGAAAATATAATTTCTTCAATAAATGTTTATCCTAACCCTGCAAAAGACAACGCTACTTTAGATATTAGTTTGGCTCAAAGTTCTCTTGCAACTATTAATGTTGTTGATATAATGGGAAGAAATGTTATTGACCTTGGTACAAAATCATTAAAAGCTGGACAAAACACAATTGAACTTAATACTTCTAATTTAAATAATGGAATGTATTTTGTTAAGGTTGCTTCAGAAAATGGAGTTGTTACAAAGAAGATAACTATTAACAGATAATCCTTTCAATAAAATAAATACTAAAGGCTTGTGTTTATAACATAAGCCTTTTTTTATTTATTCTATCTAAATATTGCTTTATGCTTAAGAAAAAAAATTGCAAAAAAACACCTATTGTCTTGGAAATAAAATAAAAGGTTGTATCTTTGCAAGCTCTAAATATAGGCTATACGCTTCAAATTATCCAGTAGTTATTATATTTAGAGGAATGATTATCATTGTTTTATCTTGTTCTGATTGCCCGTTGGAAATGAAGTAAAACCATGAAGAAAGTAAATGTTTATTCCTTATTTAATAGGAGTAATTTTTGATGTTTTAAAACATAAAAAGAAAAAATGAATACGTTAAGTTACAAAACCGTATCTGCAAATAAACAAACTGTTCAAAAAGAATGGATAGTTATTGATGCAGAAAATCAAATTTTGGGACGTTTGGCTACAAGAGTGGCAAATGTGTTAAGAGGCAAACATAAGCCATCTTTTACTCCTCATGTTGATTGTGGAGATAATGTTATTGTTATCAATGCTGATAAAGTACGCCTAACTGGTAATAAATTGACTGAAAAAGTTTATGTTCGCCATACAGGTTACCCTGGAGGACAAAGATTTTCTACTCCTAAAGAAGTTTTAGCAACTTTCCCTGAGCGTGTTGTTGAACATGCAGTAAAAGGAATGTTGCCAAAGAACAAATTAGGTAATGCAATTTTCAAAAATCTTTATGTTTATGCAGGAAGTGAGCATCCACACGAAGCTCAACAACCAAAATTAGTTAATTTAAATTCAATCAGATAATTTCATGGAAGTAATAAATAAAATAGGCAGAAGAAAATGTGCTGTTGCCCGTATTTATATGACAGCTGGTAGTGGTAATATTATTATAAATGGTAAAGATTATAAAGAATATTTCCCTATTCCTACCCTACAATATATTTGTCGTCAAGCTTTTGACACAGTAGGTGCTGAAGGAAAATATGATGTTAAGGCTAATTTAGATGGTGGCGGCATTAAAGGGCAAGCAGAAGCATTACGTATGGCAATAGCAAGAGCTTTATGTGAAGCAAATATTGAGGATAGACCAGCTCTTAAATCAATAGGTCTTCTTCGTAGAGACCCTCGTATGGTTGAAAGAAAGAAACCAGGACAAAAGAAAGCACGTAAACGTTTCCAATTCAGCAAACGTTAGTATATTGGATAGCTGTTTAGTATCCAAATTGGTAAGATTTGGGTTTTTCCACCAACTACTTATCAATTGAATTAATTAAAGGAATGTAAACAAACAAAAAACAAAAAAGATGTTAGATTTTAATCAAATGTTAGAATCAAGTGTTCACTTTGGACACATGAGAAGAAAATGGAATCCTAAGATGGCTCCTTATATCTTTATGGAGAAAAACGGAATCCACATTATTGATATGCACAAGACAGCAGAAAAAGCTGAAGAAGCTGCAAATGCAATGAAGCAAATAGCAAAATCAGGTAAGAAGATTCTTTTCGTTGCCACTAAAAAACAAGCAAAAGAAGTTGTAGCAGAATTAGTATCTAAGGTTAATATGCCTTATGTTACTGAGCGTTGGCCAGGAGGAATGTTGACAAACTTTGTTACCATTCGTAAGGCAGTAAAGAAAATGAATAATTTGGATAGACTTATCAACGATAAAGATACTACTAAAATTAACAAACGCGAACGTTTACAAATCTCAAGAGAGAAAGCAAAATTGGAAAAGAACTTAGGTTCAATAGCAGACCTAACTCGTCTTCCTTCAGCAGTATTTGTAGTTGATATTAATAAAGAACATATTGCTGTTGCAGAAGCTCGCCGTTTGAATATCCCTATTTTTGCTCTTGTTGATACAAACACTAATCCAGAGCTTATTGATTTCCCAATACCTGCAAATGATGATGCATCAAAATCAATAGAATTGATTGTAAAATATATGTGCGATGCTATCGTAGAAGGATTGAACGAAAGAAAAATGGATAAAGATGCTCGTGATGCTTCAGAAGAAGCAGAAGAAATAAATGAAAAGGCATTGGCTACTGAACTTTTGGATGAAGAAGACGAAACAGAAAATTCAAAGGATGGAGCAAAAATAAAGAAAGTAAAAGCTCTTGCAGAAGAAGATGATAATACTGAGAAGAAACCTCGTCCTCGTAGAGCTACTACTTCAAAGAAACCAACCTCAAAGAAATAATAATTAATAAAAGTAAGAAAGGAAAAATATATGGCAAATATAACTGCTGCTATTGTTAATGAACTACGTCAAAAGACTGGTGTAGGTATGATGGATTGCAAGAAAGCTTTAGTTGAATGCGATGGCGATATGGAAAAAGCAATTGATTATCTACGTGAAAAAGGACAAAAGATAGCTTCAAAGCGTGCTGATAGAGATGCAAGTGAAGGATGTGTATTGTCTTTGACTAATCAAGATAAGACTTTTGGTGCAGTAATTATGATTAACTGCGAAACAGACTTTGTGGCAAAGAACGAAGACTTTGTGAATTTCACTCGTAATGTTTTAGAAACAGCTATTAATGCAAAAGCTAAAGACATTAATGAAGTAAACAAATTAGTTATTGATGGTTCAACAGTAGAGAATTTAATTATTGACCAAGTAGCTAAGATAGGAGAAAAAATCCAAATCTCACACTACGAATCATTAGAAGCTCCTGTGGTATATGCTTACATTCACCCAGGTAATAGATTAGCTTCTTTACTATCTTTAAATAAGACTGGTTTTGACGAAAGAGGACGCGATGTTGCAATGCAAATAGCAGCAATGGCTCCTTTGGCTTTGGATAAGACCCAAGTTGCAGCCAACATTATTGAAAGAGAAATGGATGTTTACCGTGTTCAAATAAGAGAAGAAGGTAAACCAGAAAACATGGTTGAAAAGATTGCTGAAGGTAAGTTGAATAAATTCTTTAAGGAAAACACATTGTTAAGCCAAGAATTTATCAAAGACCCAAAAAAGAGCGTATTACAATACCTTCAAGAAGGAGATAAAGACCTTACAGTAACTGCTTTCTATCGCTTTATGTTAGGAGCATAACACCTATGGTTAAATAAATATAAATAAGGGTTCTGAACTTTTAAGTTTTAGAGCCCTTTTTTAATAAATAACAAGGGAAAGAATGCAGAAAGTTAGAGCAAAAAAATATTTAGGACAACATTTTCTAAAAGATGAAAGCATTGCTAAGGCAATAGTAGATAGTCTTTCAGGAGATTTTCCTTATGTTTTGGAGATAGGAGCAGGAATGGGAGTGCTGACTAAGTATATAATTTCAAACCCAAAAATAAAAGAGTTAAAGGTTGTTGAAATAGATAATGAGTCAGTAGAGTTTCTTAATCACAACTTCCCAGCTATCTCTAAAAATATTATTGCTAAAGACTTCTTGAAGCTAAACCTTGATGATTTATACCCTACACCATTGACCATTATAGGAAACTTCCCTTACAATATCTCTAATCAAATACTCTTTAAGGTGCTTGACAACCGAGATAAAGTCAAAGAAGTAGTGGGAATGTTCCAAAAAGAAGTAGCACAAAGAGTATGTGCAAAAAGTGGGAATAAGATTTACGGTATTCTAAGTGTTCTTTTATCGGCTTATTATGACATAGAATACCTCTTTACTGTGGATGAAGATGTATTTATTCCTCCTCCAAAGGTTAAGTCAGCTGTAATTAGATTAAAAAGGAATAATGTTGAAAAACTTGACTGTGATGAAGTGTTATTAACTAAAATAGTAAAAACAGCATTCAATCAAAGAAGAAAAATGATACGCCAATCGCTTAAAAGTTTAGAATTAAACCTCAGTAATATAAATCCTGATTTCCTGACAAAACGTGCCGAACAACTAAATATAGAAGATTATATTAACATAACCAATCAAGTAAACCAAATAAATTAATAATATGATTTCATTTATTCTTTCAGGCGTTCTAATCGCAGTAGCACTCTCAATGGACTCATTAGCAGTATCCATAACATGTGGTCTTCAAAAGACAATGACAAAGAAGCGAGCTTTCTTTTTAGCTATAAGCTTCGCTGTTTTTCAAGGAATACTACCTCTTTTGGGAGCATTGGTGGGGGATTTTACTAAAGAATACATAAACGAGATAGACCACTGGATAGCCTTTGGACTATTAACAGTTATTGGAATAAAAATGTTTATGGAAGGCTATCGCTATAATATGAAAGAGCGTATATACGATTTTACAAAGCCTGCAATATTGATAACACTATCCATAGCAACAAGCATTGACGCATTTATAGTAGGAATAGGCTTTGGAATACAATATAGCTTATGGCAACAATTTATTATTGTAGGAACAATAGCTCTTTTTACTTTTATTTTCTCACTTATAGGTGCTTTTATGGGAATGAAAGCCTATTTCTTTAAGCCTAAAATAGCTCTGAAAATAGGAGGGATTATCCTTTTTGGAATAGGATTAAAAATCCTGCTTGAACATACAATCTCATAATCAAAACTCAACCTTCAAAAACAAAAAAATAAAGGATTAAAAATATTAAAATATTAACCCTAATATACTTTTTTTTACTTACTTTTGCCTAATGAAAATCAGACTTACAAAGGAATTTAGATTTGAGTGTTCGCATGCCTTGGAAGGATATGACGGCTTGTGTAAGAATATTCATGGACATTCTTACAGACTCTTTGTTACTATTTTGGGAGAAGCAATAAATCAAAAAGATAATCCTAAAAATGGAATGGTAATGGATTTTTCAGAGTTAAAAAAGATAGTAAACGAACAAGTCATTGAAAAGTTGGACCATGCTCTTTTGCTTTGGGAGGATTCAAAAATGTTACCACATATCCAAAAATGCCAAACAAAACTCATAATAACTCCATACCAGCCAACATGTGAGAACCTGCTTATTGACTTAGTAGGAATAATTTCTTCACAACTTCCAAAAGAGATAAGCTTAGTAAAGCTACGCCTATACGAAACATCAACCTCATATTCAGAATGGTTAAAGGAAGATAATCAATAAATCAGTGCAAAACCACAAAAAACAATTATTATGAACGACAACAAGTTTCAATTTCCCACTATAGCTAAGTGGGTAGTTTCAATATTAGTAATAACCTTAGTAGTTTACGCACTTTGGTATTTCCGTTTCCTTGTCGTTTGCTTTGCAATAGCAGTAGCATTATCCTTTATGGGTAGACCACTAATGAATCTTTTACAAAAGATAAGCTATAAAAAATTTCGCATAGGCAATGTTTTATCCTCAACAATAACGCTTATTGCTCTAATCAGCGTAATTTCAACAGCTGTCTATATATTAGTCCCTATTATTATTTCACAGGCAATGAGTTTTGCAAATCTTGATATTTACCAAATTGCCGACTATTACCAAGAACCCATTTTGAAGATAGAAACCTTCCTTCACCAATATCAGCTTTTGCCAGATAATACAAACCTTGAAACCCTTATATCAAATAAAATACTTGAACTATTTCAACTATTCCAGCTAACTGACATAGCAAACATAATCATTAGCCTAAGCGGAACCATAGTAATGGGCATATTTGTTATTCTTTTCTTTACATTCTTTATGCTTAAAGATGCACACCTGCTCTATAAAATCATAATAGGAATAACTCCAGACAAGTATATTGATGAAGTTGACAGAATAATTACCAATTCTCGCAACCTTATTTCTCGATACTTTATAGGAATATTCATAGAGATAATTATCATGATACTCCTTCTCTCTATAGGCTTTTACTTTGTTGGATTTAATAATGCAATTTTGGTTGCAACAATATGTGGAGTAATGGTTATACTTCCTTACATTGGTGTAATAATTGGAGCAGCTATGGGATTAATCATAACTATTACGGAGTTTTTAAGTCTCAACCCAAGTCTAAACATAGCTCCAATAGTTATAAAATTCTTAGTAGTCTTTGGAATAGTAAAACTTATAGACGACTTCTTCCTACAACCTCTTATCTATTCCAAGAGCGTAAAGGCTCATCCATTGGAAATCTTTGTAGTAATACTTATGGCAGGCGAACTTGGAGGCGTAATAGGAATGATTATGGCAATACCTACCTATACATTTTTACGAATAATAGCCAAAGAGTTTTTCTCCAACCTCAAATTCGTACAAAAGATAACCAAAGATATTTAATCAATAATTTTTTAATAGTTTACTTATTAAGTCTATTTTATTTCAAAATATCCTTTTGATTTTTTTATGTATTTAGACACTTTGCTTTAGAACTTAATTTTTAGTAATTTGATTGTACAAAAATTAAGCTAAGCTTTTTTCAAATTAAGCTTAACCTTTTTTCAAAAAGACTTGACTTAAATAAAAAAAGACGGCGTAAAAATAAAATTATCTAGGGCAAAAATAAAATTATACGGCGTATAAATTTATTTATATAGGAGATTTTAATTAATGATTAGTGGTTAATGATAAATACTTAATAACTAGCCATTAATAATTAACCATTATTATTAGTATGCTCTTGCAAAAACAACTCTTTTGTTGGAAGGTTTTCCTGTAAGTATGCATTTGCCTTGTTCTTCTTTTGCATCTAAAGGAATACAACGAATGGTGGCTTTGCTTAACTCTTTAATCTTTTCTTCTGTTTCTGGTGTTCCGTCCCAATGGCAAAGCAAAAAGCCTCCTTTTTCTATTTCAACCATAAAATCTTCCCAAGTGTCAACCTCTCTTGTATTTGCTTCTCTAAAAGATAATGCTTTTTTATAAAGGTTTTCTTGAATATCGTCTAATAGTTTTTTTATATTTTGGCTTGCTCCTTCAAGGCTTATTGTTTGTTTTTCTAAAGTGTCTCTTCTTGCTATTTCAATAACTCCTTGCTTAAGGTCTCTTGCTCCAATTGTAATCCTGACAGGAACTCCCTTAAACTCGTATTCGTTAAATTTCCAACCTGGTTTGTATTCTTCTCTATCGTCATATTTAACAGAAATACTCATTTTTTTAAGTTCCTTCATTATGTTCTCAGCTTCCTTATTTACCATTTCCTTTTGTTCTGGGGTTTTGTAAATAGGAATGATTACAACTTGAGTAGGTGCTAACTTTGGAGGAAGTACTAATCCGTTATCATCAGAATGACACATTATTAATGCTCCCATAAGTCTTGTGGAAACTCCCCATGAGGTTGCCCAAACGTATTCTAATTTGTTTTCTTTTGAAAGGAACTTAACATCAAATGCCTTAGCAAAATTTTGTCCTAGGAAATGGGAGGTGCCAGCTTGAAGTGCTTTCCCGTCTTGCATAAGTGCTTCAATACAATAGGTGTCTAATGCTCCTGCAAAACGTTCGTTAGGTGATTTTACTCCTTTCAAAACAGGCATTGACATAAACTTTTCAGCAAAGTAAGCATATACGTTAAGCATCTTTTCGGTTTCTTCTATTGCTTCTTCCTTTGTTGCGTGTGCGGTGTGTCCTTCTTGCCAAAGGAATTCAGCAGTACGTAAGAACATTCTTGTTCTCATTTCCCAACGAACAACGTTTGCCCATTGGTTGCATAGTATAGGAAGGTCTCTATAGGATTGTATCCAGCCACGATAGGTATCCCAAATTATGGTTTCGGAAGTTGGACGAACAATCAACTCTTCTTCAAGTTTAGCACTTGGGTCTGGCTCCAAACCTGCAGAGCCATCGCTCTTGGGTTTTAATCTATGATGAGTAACAATGGCACATTCTTTTGCAAATCCTTCAACGTGTTCAGCCTCTTTTTCAAAATAAGATTTAGGAATAAAAAGAGGGAAATAAGCATTTTGATGTCCTGTTTCCTTAAACATATCGTCTAAGGCTCTTTGAATTTTTTCCCAAATTGCATAACCATAAGGCTTAATAACCATACATCCTCTAACTGCAGAATTCTCCGCTAAATCAGCCCTTAGAACTAATTCATTATACCATTCAGAGTAATTTTCTTGACGTGTTACAAAATTTTTTGCCATTATTATTGTTCTTTATATTGAAATTATTTTTAAATTTGCAAAGATACAAATTAATAATAAAAGATAGTAATTAAGAGCAAAATAACCTTTTTATCATTTGTTAAGAGTATTTTGGCATAAGTTTTGCTATGTTTTTGTTGATGATAAGTTGTGAAATTAATAATAGATAAAAACATATAGATATGAAAACATTAAAATTTGGATTGATTGCAATTATAGCAACTGCTCTTCTGGGTTTGAGTGGTTGTTCTGTTCAAATGGGATTAGCAAGCTACGATGATGTTTACTACAACCCTTATGATGCAGAACAATACCAAGAAGTTCAAAAAATGCAGTCAAACTCCTATAATGAGAGACAAAAAGAATATGCTAAAAACTCAAGAGCATATAATGAAAGATTGAGAAGAAGTAATTCTTCCCAAGATAATCAAGTTCAAGATAGTAATTATTACTCTCAAGACTCTATAGATTATAAGAGTACTTATCAAGATGATGATTACTTATATTATGATGAAGATGATTATTACGACTATGCTTACACTGCTCGTATTCGTAGGTTTCATCGTCCTTATGTTTGGGTAGACTATTACCACGACTACTATACAAACCTTTATTGGTATACATACGACCCTTTTTATTGGGGAACAAGTATATATTTAGGATATAGTTGGTGGTATCCTTCCTATCATTATCACTACTTCCACCCATATCATTACTACAATCCTTATTGGGGATATAGCTATTGGGGTTGGGGATGCAACTACTACTATAATCCTTATTATTATGGTTGGGGCTATTATCCTTATGGTAATATAGCTTACTATAATCAAAGAGATAATAATTCTAACTTTAATCGTCCAAGAAGCTTCTTTGACCCAAATAATAGATATGCTCTTTCAGGTTCAAAAACAGGAGATTTAACAAAGACAGGAGCAAAAAGAACTTTCGGAGAAAAATATAACGAAAGAAATATAGCATCTACTTCATTAGAACGTGGAGTAAAGAGTAGAGGAGAATTATCTCGCACTACAAGTTTATCCAATAATAGAACAAAACCTTTGGAAAGAACAGACAATAGAACCATAGGTAGCAATCTTGGTCAAAAGAAAGAAGTAAACAATAGGACAGCAGAAAGATTTAATAAGCCTGAAAGAATAGAAAGAGGAAATGCAGTAATTCCAAATAGCAGAACAATCAATACAGATAGGCAAGTAAATCAAAACAGAACTACTCGTTACAATAATGATACTCGTACTAATAATTCTGTAAATAGAAGAATGGATAATACAAATAGAAATGTAAGAACCTACACTCCTCCTTCTTCTCGCCAACCAAGAACAAATAATGAATTTAGAAGAACAACTCGTCCTTCAAATGATGCAATACAACAAAACAGAAGAATAGATAATAATAGAACAATAAATAATAACAGGTCTAATAGTTATAATAGAACAAACAGCTCAACTCCTACTCGTACTTATAATAGTTCTTCTTCAAGAAGTTCCTCTTCATCAATTGGAACATCAAGAAGTAGTAGCAGTAGTTCTTCAAGCAGTTCACGTTCTACAGGTTCAAGAAGATAATATACTAAAATAAATAGTTTATAATTTATAAATCAAGCAAAACAAAATAGAGATGAAAAAGATATATTTAATAGTAGCAAGCATTTTCCTTGCAGGTAGCTTGTCAGCACAAACAATAACAGATGCCTTGAGATTATCTCAAACAGGATTAAACGGAACTTCAAACTTTATTTCAAGAGCAGGAGCAATTGGAGCTTTGGGAGGAGACTTAACTGCTGCAAGCTATAACCCAGCAGGACTTGGTATTTATAATTCAAGTGAGTTCTCTTTCTCCTCAGGACTAAACTGGTCATTCACAGAAGCAAATGCTAATAACTTTATTACTTCAGATGATAGAGCCAACTTTAACTTTGGACATATTGGAGCATTATTCTTCTTTAAACCTAGTGGAGAAGACATAAAGGGATTTCAGTTCTCTTTTGGAGTAAATAGATTAAAATCTTATGGCAATAGAACAATTTTCCAAAGAGATGGATTGAATAATTCTTTTATTTCACACATTATTAATGAAGGAATGAGCGATGCTTATATGTATGATTTCTATCAATCTTATGTTGTGGATTACGATACAACAACTAATAGGTATACTTCCGTTTTTGAAACAGGAAAATTTAACCAAATACGTTCCTATACCGAATCAGGTTCTTTGAATGAAATGACCTTTTCTTTCTCAACCAATATCCGTAATCAGTTTTATTTGGGAGCAACCTTAGGTGTCCCAATTGCAAACTATCGCAGAAGCAGTTCTTTTGTGGAAGAGAAAGTAGATGCATTAGGAGAGGTAACTCATGCGTATAATTATAATGAGAAATATGAAATTTCTGCATCAGGAGTTAATCTAAAAATAGGAGCAATCTTTCGCCCAGTAAACTGGGTAAGAGTAGGAGCAGCAATCCATACACCAACATACTACACAATAGAGGATAATCTTTTTTCAGAGGTGAAGTATGAAAAGAGAGTTGGTGGACAATGGGACCCAATTACCTATGATTTGCAAAGTCCATTCCGTTTCTTAGGATCATTAGCATTTGTTTTGGGAGATAATAAATCAAAAATGGCTGGAACAATATCTGCAGATTACGAATTTGCTGATTATTCAGATATGAAATATCGTTTGCCAGGAGATATAAAAGCAGAAAATGACATCAACAATACCATAAAGGACTACTACCTTCCAACCAACACAATTAGAATTGGAGGAGAATTGAAATTAGGAACAATTGCCCTTAGAGCAGGATACTGCATTATGGACAATCCTTACGATAAAGGTATAAACGATGCAGGAGCACAATCAATAACTGCAGGTATTGGATATAAAAATAAAAACTTCTTTATGGATTTTGCTTATGCCTACACAACAGGGAAAAGCAAATTTACAGAATATGATTATAATGTAATTAATCTTGACCATGTAAATCATTTAGCTCAACTAAGCTTTGGAGTAAGATTCTAATTTGGATTTAGATTACGTAAGAAATTACAATTTCAACAAAGGAGTTCTTCAAAAAAAACTGAAGAACTCCTTTTCTTTTTGCTCACTAAATAAAACCTTGTTTCAGTAAATTAAAACGAAGAAAGAAAAAATTAAAACTTCGTTTCAGTAAAATAAAACGAAGATTCAGTAAACAGAAATAAGGATTAAAGATTTTAAGGACTTTAAAGGGTTTAATATCCTTAGAGAAATCAACCCTCGAAAAAATTCAATCATAATCAAAAATATGTCCTATATAAATAAAAATATAAGGGACATATTCGGAAATATAAGGGACATATTTCCAATTATAAGGGACATATTTTTGATTATGATTGATGTTTTTTGGGAAAACTATTTGTTTATTCTCCTTTTAATACTAATTCAATTATTTTTGGGAAATGTTCTTGTTCCAATAGGTGGATTTTACTTGCAACCATATCTGCATCATCTTCAGGATGGACTTTGCATTTTGCTTGAAAGATAATTTCACCCTCATCGTAGTGTTGATTAACATAATGAATGGTTATTCCTGTTTCTTTTTCTTTGTTTTCAACTACAGCTTCGTGCACGTAATGACCATACATGCCTTTGCCTCCAAATTTTGGGAGAAGAGCAGGATGTATATTTATTATTTTGTTGGGATATTGCTTAAGTATATTTTCTGGCATAAGCCACAAAAAGCCTGCGAGTACAATAAAATCTATTTCTCTTTCTTTTAGTGTATTTAAAACTTTGTCGCTACTATAAAAATCTTCTCTATTATAATACATGTATTCAATGCTAAGTTTTTTTGCTCTTTCTATGGCATAGGCGTCTTTTTTGTTAACAATAAGTATATCTACCTTAATATCTGCGTTGCCTTTAAAGTATTCTGCAATTCTTTGAAAGTTTGTTCCGCTACCGGAGGCAAAAATGGCTATCTTTTTCATCATTTTTTGTAAAAAGAGGGGGTTTTATAGGATACAAAAATAGTATTTTATTCCAATTGACTCTCTTTTTCTCAATTTTATTTCTCTTTTTGAGATAAAATGAACCTTGTATTATATGTTAATAATCAAATATATAAGCTGCCTTAGGGGCTTTTTAATGCTTTTTTTCTTTGGGGGGTTGTAAAAAATTTGTTTCTTTGCAGTCTAAATTAATTTAAAATCGAAAAATTATGTCTGAAATTGCAGCAAAAGTTGTAGCTATCGTTGTAGATAAGCTAGGTGTTGAAGAAAGTCAAGTAACTCCAGAAGCTAGTTTT
>CAYFWD010000020.1:0-29389 GCA_964346795.1 uncultured Bacteroidaceae bacterium | reverse complement strand
AAAGCTTAGTTTACGCAAAGAAAGACTTAGTTTAATTTTGAGTAAGTAGGGGTTTATTTTTGACATAAAATTTGATAATGATTGTTTAGATAGAATTTTTATCTATTTTTGCAGCTGGAAAAAGTTTTTTCTATTAAAAATGTAAGAAAAGAGAAAAATATACGTCTTACTTAAAGATGAAAAGTTAATAATTAATACAAAAGAAAATGAAAAAATTAATCTTATTAGTAATGGCATTTGCTGTTATGGGAGTAGTTTCTGTTAATGCACAAGCTCCTCAAAAAAAACAAGAAGTAAAGAAGGAAACTCAAAAAGAAGTTAAGCACGATTGTAAAAACAAAGATGCTAAGCACGAATGCAAGAGCAAAGATGCTAACCACAAATGCAATCACGGAAAAGACGCTAAGCACGAATGCAAGAGCAAAGATGCTAACCACAAATGTTGCAAAGACAAAGCTAAGACTGAAGTAAAGAAATAAGATATTTTTATCTGACTAAAGTTGGAAGCAGGGTGTGATATTGTCAAATCCTGCTTTCTTTATATTTATGAATGATTTACTTATAGCACAAGAGATTTCTAAAGGGAATCAAAAAGTATTTGAGGAGTTTTTTGAAGCTCACAAGCTTAAAGTTATGAACTTGTGTTATGGTATGGTTCACGACAGGGAGATTGCAGAGGATTTAGTTCAGGATATTTTTGTGGAAGTTTATGCTTCTGCTCATAAGTTTCAAGGCAAATCAAAGCTTTCTACATGGCTTTACAGGATTGCTGTCAATAAGACGATAAACTATTTGAGAAAGGAAAAGATTAAAAAGTTTTTTGTTAATGTTGATGAGAGAAAACACTCGTTAGAGACTGATTTTAGAGCGGATTGGAGCATGGAAGAAAAAGAAAAATTTTATCATATTGATAAGATTATTGACTCTTTGCCGTCTAAACAGAAACAGGCTTTTGTTTTGTTTGTTTATGATGAGTTGCCCCAAAAGGAAATAGCAGAGATTATGAACGTTTCTTTGGCTTCTGTGGAAGTATTAGTTTTTAGAGCAAAGCAAAAGATTAAAGAAAAAATAAAATATATATATGGAGACATTATTTAAGAAGGATAGATTGACGGAAGTTAATCCTTATCTTTTTCAAAAAATACAAAGCAGGATAAATGAAGATAATAGAGTTATTATCCCTACTTGGAGCTTGAATGTATTGAAGTTAAGCCTTGTAGCATTGGTATTATTGTTTGGTTTTAATATTTTTAATTCCTTTAATAATAATGACAAGCCTTCTTATGAGCAAAATATTTCGGAGAATAGCTCATATAATGAATTTGTTAAGGATTATCATTTTGATGCTCTTTCAAGTCTTTATCCAACAGAACTCTTAAAGGAAGAATAGTTATGAAAAAGCAGTATTTTATAATTATTTCAATTATTGTTGTTGCTCTTTTGGTTGCTAACGTGTTCTTTTTTATACATATTAAGAAATGCAACTGCACTGCTAAAAATACAAATATTGAAAATAATAAAAAGGATGTAAACTCAAGTTGTTTTGTTGCTAAGACTCTTTCTTTGGACGAAAGCCAAGCAAAGCAATATGATGAGATTAAGAGAAGAAATCAAAGCATAGCTCTTGTTTTTATTGATAGCTTACACGTTAGTCAGGAAGTGCTTATGGATTATTTGGCTTCTAATGAAAACGACCCCAAAGTTATTGAGGAATTGGAAGAGAGGATTATTACTTTTCAAAAAAAACTTCTTAGTCAACATGTTAAACAATATCAGGAGCTGAAAGCTATATTAAAGCCAGAGCAAGTAGAGCCTATGAATAATCTTTTTAAGAGTTTATTTGTTTGTGAGCCAAGCTGCAATCACACTCACGGATGTGTTACTAATTAAAAAAATTTAGTTAAACATATATCTTTTTACTGACCTAAATACTTTTCTTATATAAAAAATAAGACTTTGTGTTTAGGTCTAATCTTTTGTAGTCGGACTTATCAAAGTCGTTATCCAATTCTTTCTTTATAAGGACATATTCCCTTTTGTTTCTAATATCTAAGTCTATTGAAATATTATGAAAACGAGAATAGTATGCAAAGAGAGAATATTCTTCTTCCATTTTTGGGATAGTATTGATTATGGCATTTTTGGGAATATTCGTGGCTATTATATCCATATCGTGAAGCATTTCCCTGTCTCTATTATCTTTTTTATAGAAATAAGCATTAAGCAAAACAGCAACAAGGAAAAGAAAAACAGCAGATAATTTTAGGAGCTTTGAAGGCTTTAATGATATTATTAGTTTCTCTATGCTTTCATCAATCAATGCTGCAAATCCAATTGCTACAAAAGGCAGTGAAGGAAGAAGATAAAAGCCACTTTGTTTCATCGTTATCATTATTGGAAGTACAGAGCTTAGAGAAAAAAGCAGAAACATTAGCCCTATTTTATTATTTGACTTGTTGGAGAAAGGATTTTCTTTCTTTTTTATAAATAGTATTAGGGAATATAGCCCTATAATGATTGGCACTATTATTATCTCTCCAATAAATCGCCAAACTATATAAAATCTACTATCAACAAGCTTATTATTAAGCATATCTCCCATAATTTGGATATTGAAATAGTCTAAGAAGTATTGCCAAGCTTCTTGTGAGAGGGAGAAAAGAACTATGTAGAATAGTATTGCAAAAGCAAAGAGAAATAGAGTGTCTATAATAAGTCTTGAAAACTTTATCTTTCTAATTACTAAAAAGTAGAAGAAAGGAAACGAGAATGGAAAGAGAGCTACAAAGCCTTTTAGAGAAAAGCCTATTATTACAGAAAAGCTTGAAAGGATAAGGAATAAAAATCTTTTGCTTTCTAATGATTTTATATAGAAAAGGACAGATAGAGTAGTAAATATCATTAAAGTATTTTCAATAATATTATTTGTTGCCGACCAAGAGATTAGAGGGATAAGAGAAAGGAAGAATAGAGGAAGGAAAGAGTTTTTTAGTTCAAACTTCTTATATATCCTAATCATTATAATAGCAGTGATAAGGACTGAAACAAAGGAATATATCTTTTCTATCAAGAAACTTACTCCAAATGCTTTGAATGCTAAGCCTTGAAGGAAGAAAAACATTGGAGGGTGAGAGGAGAAATCTGTTAGATAGGTATGGGAGTAGAAAGGATGAAAGAAAGAGCCTTGTCCTAAAGCATAGTTCTTTGATATATTGGCATATACCACGCCATCCACAAACATTCCCCTTGAAAGAAAATTTGGACTAATAATTATTAGGAACAAAGAAAGTACAAAGAGATAAGCGAGTGATGTATTCTTTTTAGTCATAGTTAGAATGTGTTTCTTAGGTTTCTTAGCTTAAACTCCGGATTAATTCGTAAATAAATACCAAATGAAAAGTCTGCATAATCACTGCTATAAATATCTCCATAACCTTCCCTATATCCTTCAAAAGGCATATAGTAATAAACATCAAAGTCAAAGCCAATCAAATACTTCCTTTTACTACTTAACAAATATCCCAAATGAGCGTGTATTAAGCTTATTTCATCAAATACCATATCCTTAGTTGTTGTGGAGTAGTTGAAGAAATGTTCAGAGCCATAGATTGAAAAGAAGTCTTTGCCAAACCAATAGGCTAATCCAAGATTAAAGTCTTGCTTCTCTATACTTAATTTAGGATATATCCCATAGCCTTTCTTAAAAGGAATGCTCTCTATGGAGTTTTGATAAGAAGTAATACAGGAGAAGTCAAGATTAACTTTATCAATAAAATTTTTTGGACTATAACTTAATCCTCCTCCAAAAGCAAAATTATTTATGCTTTGGTTATCATCGTATACACTATCAAGTCCTCCTCCCCTGTGCTGAATAATGAATTGTAATGGGATATAAAAGCTTAGCTTATCATTGATTGAAAGGATATTGGTCTTTGTAGCAACTCCAAAACTAAACATCTCTTGATGCTTATCATTCTTAAAAATAAAACTTTGCCAATCTAACCATGTATCTACTTCAAAGTACTTGGAGTTATAGAGAATCTGTACTCCCATTTCCTCATCGGAACAAAATCTATATTCGGGATTATTTATTGGCTCTATTAGGTTGTGATTCTTGTTATTGTATAAGTTACCAAATACAATATGTAAATTTTCTTTCAAGGAAGCTTTTGCTCTAAAATAAGGCAAGAAATGGAAAAAATATTGATATTTATTACTGCTCCAATTAGGAATACCCATATAGGAGTACACAGGATATTTATCTGCTCCCCAATAATGCAAAAAAATTATTCCTGCCTCAATCAATATATTATCATATAAGGCAAGGGATAGTTTGGGAGTTAACCTATAACCAGGGAGAGTATAGCTAATGGTCTTCTCTGAAGCAAATTCATTATTGATAAAAAAATTAACATTATCCAAATTAAAATATAGTATGCCTGTCTTGTTGGAATCTATTTTGTAGTCCTCGTAAAACAACTCTTTTTTCTGTCCAAAGCTATAAATAGAGCTAAGGAAAACTATAAAGAATAATACAATAATTACTTTTTTAATGTTAACCATAGTGCAAAAGTAGTAAATAAATGTTTTATTACTTCGTTTTTAATTATATCTTTGCAAAACAAAACTAAATTTTCTAATGAAACTTTCAATAGTAATTGTAAATTATAATGTTGCTTATTTCTTAGAGCATTGCTTGTATTCTGTCAGGAATGCCTGCAAGAGAATTGATGCAGAAGTATTTGTTGTGGATAATAATTCTGTGGATAACTCTATCTCTATGCTCAAAGAAAAGTTTCCTGATGTAATTCTTATTGCTAACAAGGATAATGTAGGATTTTCTAAGGCAAATAATCAAGCCATTAGGCAGGCAAAAGGAGAATATGTTTTAATTCTTAATCCTGATACTGTTGTTGAGGAAGACACTTTTGAAAAATGTATTGAGTTTATGGACTCACACCCTGAGTGTGGAGCATTGGGAGTTAAGATGATTGATGGAAGTGGAAAGTTTTTGAAAGAAAGTAAAAGAGGATTTCCTTCTCCATGGGCATCGTTCTGTAAGATGAGCGGACTTACAAGTCTATTTCCTCACTCCAAAAAATATGCTTATTACTATATGGGACATCTTTCTGAAGATAAAGTTAATGAAGTAGATATTCTTGCAGGAGCTTTTATGATGATGCGAAAGGAATGTTTGGATAAGGTAGGGCTATTGGACGAGGATTATTTTATGTATGGAGAAGATATTGACTTGTCGTACAGGATTACAAAGGGAGGATATAAGAACTACTATTTCCCTAAGGCAAGGATTATCCACTACAAGGGAGAAAGCACTAAAAAGGCTTCAATGAACTATGTATATACATTTTATAATGCTATGGAGATTTTTGCTAAAAAACATCTTTCTCCAAAACAGACTAAGCTATTTTCTATATTCATAAAGCTTGCTATTTGGTTTCGTGCTGGATTGGCATTCCTTGCTCGCATATTCAAAAGCTCACTATTACCTATATTAGATTTTATATTGGTTTATATTGCTTACTTCCTAATGGTTAAGTGGTGGAGTGTGAATGTTTGGCAAGACCCTAACTATTATCCTTTGCAATATATTTATATTGTCGTCCCTATTTATATTGTTATTTGGCTGTTTTCTATTTATCTCTCTGGTGGTTACACTAAGCCTGTTAGTATTCCAAAAATCATTACAGGAGTATTCTTTGGAATGATAACTATATTGGTTTTCTATTCTCTTCTTCCAGAACATTTGCGATATTCAAGAGCCTTAGTTCTTTTGGGAGCTGTGCTTTCTCTCTTTGTTATTATATCCATTAGACTTGTTTACAGATATATCAAGACTGGCTCATGGCTTTTGAAAGATGATAAGAGGAAACGCTATATTATTATTGGCGATGAGATAGAAGCTGTTAGGGTTGCAGACCTGTTGCGTACGACAGAAGTAAAGGCAGAATTTATTGGCTTGGCAAAGGAAGATGACAAAGAGACTTCCAATCCTAATTTTGTTGGAAACTTCTCTCAACTAAAAGAGATAATAAAAATTTATCAGATTAATGAAGTAATATTTTGTGCTAAATCAATTTCTCAACATAAAATCATTAGCACTATGGCAGAGCTTAAAGCCGATAATCTTCATTTTATCATCGCTCCTAAGGAAACGGATTTTATTATTGGCAGCAACACCATAAATACTCCTACTGACCTTTATGTTATATCGGTAAATGCTATTTCCAATGAAGACAACAAAAGAAAGAAAAGATTGGTGGATATTTCCCTGTCGCTTATCACATTGATATTCTCTCCTATTCTTTGCTTTACACTCATTAGACCTATTGGCTTATGGAAAAATGCTTTTAACGTGCTTATAGGCAAAAGAACTTGGGTGGGATATTCCAATAATGCTTCCGATAGCTCTCTTCCTAAAATCAAGAAAGGTATACTTACTACTCAAGACTCATTAGACAATAAAAATGTTGGTGCTAATACTCTCAATCGCTTGAACTTACTTTATGCAAGAAATTATAGGTGGCAGTCTGATGTCAAAACTTTCATTAAGGCATTTAGAGAAATAGGCAGAAAAATTGATTGAAAAACTTTGTAACTAAAGCAAAATAATTATATATTTGCACATTAATTCATTAAAAATTATTGATTATGACAAAAACTCAAGAATTTATTGATTTGGAGCATAAATACGGTGCTCACAACTATCATCCACTTCCTGTGGTATTATCAAAAGGAGAAGGTGCTTTTGTATGGGACGTTGAAGGAAAGAAATATTTTGACTTCCTTTCAGCTTATTCAGCAGTTAATCAAGGACACTGCCATCCAAAAATCGTTAAAGCTCTTTGCGACCAAGCACAAACTCTAACTTTAACTTCAAGAGCATTCTATAATGATTGCTTAGGACCTTATGAAAAATATATTACCGAATACTTTAAGTATGATAAGGTATTGCCAATGAACACTGGAGCTGAAGCTGACGAAACAGCAATGAAGCTTGCACGTCGTTGGGGATATAAGGTTAAAGGCATTGATGAAGACAAGGCAATAATAATTTGTTGCGAAGGCAACTTCCACGGAAGAACAATTTCCATTATTTCCATGTCAACAGACCCTGATTCTTATGGTCAGTTCGGGCCGTTCACACCTGGATTCATTAAGATACCTTATAATGACACAAAGGCATTGGAAGAAGTATTGGAAAAGCACGGAAAAGATGTTGCAGGATTCTTGGTAGAGCCTATACAAGGAGAAGCAGGAGTTTTCGTTCCAGATGATGGTTACCTAAAGACTTGCTACAACTTGTGTAAGAAACATAATGTTCTTTTCATTGCCGACGAAGTTCAAACAGGTATTGCAAGAACAGGAAAGCTTTTAGCTTGCGATCACGAAGGAGTAAGACCAGATATTTTAATATTGGGTAAAGCACTTTCAGGAGGAGTTATCCCTGTTTCAGCAGTATTGGCTGACGATGAAATAATGCTTACCATAGGACCAGGAGAACACGGCTCAACATTTGGTGGCTTCTGCTTAGCTGGAAAGGTTGCAACAGCAGCTTTGGAGGTTGTGAAAGAAGAAAAACTTGCCGAAAGAGCAGAATATTTGGGAAAGATATTCCGTGATGAGATGAGCAAGGTTAAGAGTGAGATGATAGAGCTAATCAGAGGAAAAGGATTATTGAACGCAATAGTTATTCGTCCTAAGAACGGAAAAGAAGCTTGGGATGTTTGCATAAAGATGAGAGATATGGGAGTTTTGGCAAAGCCTACTCACAGACATATTATCCGTTTTGCTCCTCCATTGGTAATTTCTGAAGAAGACCTAAGAAAAGCAATAGAAATCATAAAGGAAGCTATCCTTTCGTTTGAATAAATAGCCACACTATAAAATAACAAAAGCACCTTTTGCTTAAATGGCAAGGGTGCTTTTTTGTTTATATATACTTTGTATTTCCCTATTGTGGAATTATTGTCTTTGGTTGTTTCCTGTCGTGGAATAAATAGCCTATTTTCAAAGATGAAGAATAAGTGAAATTATTACCAACACCATAAAACAATCCTAACTCATAATCGTAATCATCATTAAGATTTGAGAAGCCATATCCAAAACCTATATTCAAGTCTATAAGGAAACGATTAGCAAATACCCATTGCTTGCCTGCTGTTATTAATAGATTTAATGTAGAAATATTTCTATATTGACGAGTATACTCCCCAAAACCATATTCTGAATAATCGTAATATCCAATATTAGCATTCATTAATGAGAACTTTATTTTAGGCATAATATAGCTTCCTTTTAAGATATGAGCATATTTCATGTTCCTAACATAATAGTCAGGAGAGCGATAAAAACGATAGCCACCAGAAAGAGAGAAACCTATTGCATCAATCTCAAAGGTATTTAAGCCTAAGCCTATAATGCCTAACGAAGCAGCCCAACTCTGACCAGGTTTAACACTTCTTTCATATTCAAACTCCGAAAAGCCCATTAAAGGAGATAAGAAATTGAGCTTTATAGCATTATTAGTATTATCTTGGTAGTGATTTTTGGCAAACATAGAGTTTCCAATTCTAAGAATTTCTCCATTAGCAAACTTTATGTATTCAATATTATTTTTGTCAATACTAAAGCGTCTTTCTTCCCCTCCCAAAAAAGCAGAATAATAAACTAAATCTTCCCCTATTTCAACAATTTTACAGGAAATCTCTGCTTTTGGATTTTTTCTAACTATTAAATCTTGAGCCGACAAACTCAAGCCGGCAAGCATAATAAGAGATAAAAACAATAATTTTTTCATAATAAATTCTTATTAGAAATAATTCGCAAAGGTATAAAATAATTTGAAGTAAAGCATATTTTTTTGCTCAATAATACTAAACAAACTCTAAAAAGCAATTCCAAGCTTCATAGAGCCAGATACTGCAGTGGAAAATTTTGTTTCAGTATCTGCAAGTATCCCATACATAAAATCCTCATCAAAGTTCAAAATATAAGTTGCCTGTTTTCTTGGACTTAAACAATAGTTTGAACCTAAGCCAAAATTAAAATCCAAAGTGATAATATTTCCAAAAACAAACTGATAACCAATATTAAAAATAGCTGCAATAGTCCTAAACTGATGTTTTTCCCTATAGTAATCATAATGAGCATTATCGTAGAGTAATATATTCTTATTATATAAAGCATAAAACAACTCTGGCTTTATATATAGCCCCCTCAAAGGTCTATGCTCTCTATGCCAAAATATCAACTTCACTCCTCCTCTTAGATTAAATCCCCTTTGCTTAAAACCACTTAGGTTATCACCCAAACCTATCACGCCTATTCCTCCTTCAAAAGTATATCTGTCAAACAAATACCTCTCATAACCCAATTGAGTAAAGCCTAACAAAGGAGATAATAAATTAATCTTAACAGAATTGAATTTCGTCTTGTTCCTAAAAGAAGGCTCCTGAGAAACATAAGGCTCTTGCGAATAGCCTGTCAAGCCAATAAAAGCAAAAAGAATAAATAGAGTTAATTTTTTTATAACAATAATAAAATTTAGTTATGTATTTATTGTGCAAAGATAAAAATAAAACTTAAAAACCCCTACTTACTCAAAATTAAACTAAGTCTTTCTTTGCGTAAACTAAGCTTTTCTTTAGCTAAACTTAATCTTTTTTCAAGTAAACAAAGGTTATTATAGGAAAAACAGAGAAAAACAGAGAGAAACAAAAAAAGCAAAGTTACCAAAGTTACTAAAGTTACCCTAGTTTGAAAAGTTTTTCAAAAAAGAAAAATAAAAAGTTTTTGAAAACAGAGTAACTTTAGTAACTTGAGTAACTATTTTTTATCCTAAAAGTCTAAAAGATATAGTCCTTCTTTTCCAATACAAGCTACCATATTACCTTCTCTTAGTGTTTTTTATTGTCTGGCATTATTAGGTTTTCAACGCTAAAGACGAATGGATTGGTACATGTCTCTGTGCGTATGGTGCAGGTGGTCATTGTACATTGATAGCAATATTTCCTGTCGCATGAATCGGAATGTACTGAAAAATATAAGTCTTCGGAATGTGTTTGAAGTGCTTGTTTTAATTTTTCTGTTGATGCGTGTCCTTCTTTTATTGTGTAGTAGCATGGAAGTGTTAAATCGCAATCTATATGCAGGGAATTGCCATAACGAACTACTTTCAAGTTGTGAATATCTATCCAGTCTTCTTCTTTGTGTTTATTGATTACTTCTGCAATGAATTTAAGTTCTTCCATATCGTTTTCGTCCAAGAGATTGGCTATTGTCTTGCGAAGTATTTTTACTCCTGTTACTATTATTATTGTTCCATAGACTAATGCTAAAAGACTATCTATTAGTATTATCCCTGTTATTGATATTAGTATTAACCCAAGTATAAGTCCTATTGTTGAATATGTGTCGGATTGCAGATGTTTGCCTGAGGCCATAAGTGCCATAGAATTAGTTTTCTTGCCTTTTACTATGCTCCAATAGCCTAAAAGATAGTTTACTACTCCTGTAATGGCTACTATTATTATACCTATCTCAAGTTTTGGCAGTTCTTTTGGCGGGAAAAACATTCTTGAGATGGCTTCATATATTATTAATCCTCCTGCTATAATTATTAGCATACCTTCTATTGATGCTGATATTAGCTCCATTTTGCCATGTCCAAAGGGATGTTTCTCATCAGCTGGCTTTGCTGCCCAGCGTAATGACATTAGGCTGACTACTCCTGCAACAACATTTACAATGCTCTCCATTGCATCGGAATAAACTCCTGCTGAATTGGTTATAAAGTATGCTATAAATTTACCTATTAATAATAGTGAGGATATTAACACTATTATTCGTTGAAATTTCCAGTTTTTCATAATTGTATAATATTAAAAAAAGAGCCTTCTCTCTAAAAAAGACTCTCTTTTATTCTTATAAAGATTACTTATTTTTTACTATTCTAAGTTTTCTAATCTTGTTATGTACTTGTCAATCTCTCTTGCTTCCTGTGAGGCAGGGAATTCTGATTTTATTCTCTTGTAGGCTTCTAATGCTTTTTTGTTGTCTTTATTTATTTCGTAAGCCAAGCCTAATTTGAAAAGTACGAAAGGAGTAGTCATATCATTAGGGTTGTTAAGAGCTTTTTCGTAGTTCTTAATGGCATCGCTAACTTTATTAAGTTCCATATAACAATCTCCAATCATTGCCTTTGATTGTGAAGAAAGGAATATATCTTTTGACTTAAAGTCTTCAAGATAGTCTATTGCTTTTTGATATTCTCCCTTTGTAAGATAAGCACTGCCTGCATAAAAATTTGCTAAGTTTCCACTCTTTGTGCTACCATATTTGTCTATGATTGCCAAAAAGCCCAAATGTTTTCCGTCTCCATTTAATGCCTTGTCCATATCTTCATTTTTGAAATATTGTTCGGCTGCAAACATTTCGGAAGCTGCTGTTTCGTTGCGAGGCTCTACGTATAGTTTTTTGTATCCAAAATAACCTCCAACTAAAACTATTATTCCAATAATAACAATTAATATTATCTTTTGGTTTTTCTCAATAAATTGTTCTGACTTTGAAATTGCTTCTGCAACAGCTAAATTTTTAGGTTTTTGTTCTGTACTCATAAATCTATTATAAAATATTTATTCTTCTACTTTTAATTTTAAGTTGCAAAGATACATTTTTCTTTAAACTTAGGAAGAATAATATTGTTTTTTTATGCCTTTTCAATTATTTTTTCTCTTTTTATTTGTGAAATAGAATATTTGTTTGTAGTTTTGTACTTTAAAATACATACTATTTTGCTATGGATATAAGTACTAAATTTATGGGCTTTAATATTAAAAGTCCTATCGTTGTTGGAAGTTGCGGTTTGACTGCAAATGTTGAGAATTTAAAGAAAATGGAAGCTGCTGGAGCTGGAGCAGTGATATTAAAGTCATTATTTGAGGAACAAATTACTCAGGAGATGAATGTTAATGTCAAAGTGTACAGTGCAAACTTTTCTGGTTATCCAGAAGCATATAATTATATACAAGAACATACTAAAGGTCAAGCTATTGAAAAATATATTAACTTAATTAAGGATGCTAAGACAAATCTTTCTATTCCTGTTATTGCAAGTATTAATTGCATAACTGCTTCCGAATGGTTACCATTTGTGAAGACTGTTGAAGAGGCTGGTGCTGATGGAATTGAACTAAATATGTTTATTCTTCCTTCTGATATTAATCTTTCTCACGAAGATATTGAAAGACTTTATGAAGATATTGTACATATAATAAAGCGTGCTACTTCTTTACCTATTTCTTTAAAGATTAGTTCTTACTTTTCTTCTTTAGCTCGTTTTGCACAAAAGATTTCTTGGTTGGGTATTACTAACCTCAATATTTTTAATCGTTTCTATCAATCGGATATTAACATTGATACTTTTCAAACAATGCCTGTTGATATTAAGAGTAATCATCACGAACTATACAATACTATTCGTTGGACTGCTATTCTTTCGGAAGCTATTAGATGTAACTTAACTGCAGGTGGTGGTGTTCATAAGCCAGAAGATATTATTAAACTTTTGCTTGCAGGTGCTGACACTGTTCAAGTTGTTTCTGCAATATATGATGAAGGAGTGGATTTTATTTACAATGCAAATAAGAGACTTATTGATTGGATGAATGAGAAAGGATATAGCTCTATTAGTCAGTTTAAGGGCAAGTTAGCAAATAAAGATAACAAGAATGCTTCTGCATTCCATAGAGTTCAATTTATGAAATATTATTCTGGTATAGAATAAAAATAAATAATAAACTAAGTACTAAACAAAACAAATTACTAATTAAAAACAAGCTGAATTTATGGAAAATCAAAACAGACCTGTAAGTTTCTTTCGTTTTGAAGATTTGAGAATATATCACAAGTCTTTAGATTATTTTAATTGGATTTTGGGACAAATAAAATCTGATACTCCTGAAAGAAAAGTGGTACTAAAGCCTTTGGCTAATGCTGCTATGAAGATTTCAGTAAATATTGCTGAAGGCTCTGCAAGACATAGAGCACATTTTATAAACTTTCTAAAAGATGCTAAAACAGCTGTAAGAGAGTGTGTTGTTCTATCTTCAATGGCACATAAAAGTGGATTGTTTAATGATGAGCAATACGAACACTCAAAAGACACTCTTATTGAGATGACAAAAATGATTGGAGCTATGATTGTCTCACTGCAAAGAAACACTAACCGTCAAGAAGCTGAAACAGAACAAAAGCAAGACTTCAATAATACTGATGAAATAGATTTCGAATATTAGAAATACCTATTTTTATTATTAATTTTTATGCTTATGTGAGAGAATTGTTGTACATTTGTCTTTTCTAAAAAGAAAGATATATTTATGCAATTCTCTCAAATTATTGAACAGCACGAGTTAATCAACACTCTAATACGCATGGCAGATAATCGCAGGGTTAGTCATGCTCAGTTGTTCTTTGGTGAAGAGAGTTCAAAGCCTTTCTTATTGGCACTTGCTTATGCTCAATTTCTCAATTGCACCAACAAGATTAGATATTCCCCTGATAGTGATAGCTTAATTATTGCTGATTCTTGTGGAGAATGTCTTTCCTGCAAAAAAATTTCTAAGCTATCGCACCCCGATTTACATTTAATTTTCCCTAACACCACAACAAAGAAAGTTGATTCAAAAAACTCCTCCGAGCTTCTTCTCAATGAGTTTAGAGAGTTTGTCTTGAGTAATAATGGAGCTATAAAATTGAATGACTGGTATAGCTTTTTGGATGTTGGAAATAAACAAGGAATGATAAATGTTAGAGATGCTAACAATATAATTAAAAATCTTGGCGTTAAGTCCTATGAAGCAGATTATAAAATTGTTATTATATGGTGTGTGGATAAGTTACATTATGAGGCAGCTCCTAAACTACTTAAAACATTGGAAGAGCCTTATGATAACACTTTATTTATTCTCACAACGGACGACAGGGAAAACATTATGCCAACCATTCTCTCAAGAACTCAATTAGTAAAAATCCCTAAAGTAAAACAAGACGAAGCCTCTGAGAATAAATATATGCAATTGTTTATTGAGTGGCTTAGAACTTGTTTTTTCTATCGTACCAATATTTCTGATATTGTTAAGATAATTGAAGAGAAAATACTGAAATTAGGAAGAGAAGAACAAAAGATGTTTTTAGGCTTTGCAATAGAAGTATTTCAAAATAGTTTGCTTTTGAAATTAGGCTTAAACGAAAATAATTTATTAGAAAAGGCAGAAGAAAATTTTAGAAATAATTTTCCAAGCTATGTTACAAAAAATAATATAGATAAAATATATAAAGAATTAGACAAGGCTATTTTGCACATAGAAAGAAATGGCAATGCTAAGGTTGTTTTTTTGGACTTGTCTATTCAATTAGGTTTTTTAATAACTAACAAATAAAATGAATATAGAAGAGAAAGATAATAAGGAAGTAAATAATAATGAATTAGACGATGAAGTTAATGACACTCTTTCTTCAGAAGAGATAAGAAAGTTTATTGATAGTTCAAAAGATAACATAGAATGCAAGAAAGCTGAAAACTTTAGAATAGATGAAGAAAAGGAGATAATATTAGAAGACCAATATTCTCATCCTTACTACGATGAAGACCCTGATGTTGGACGTAATAAATTTACTCCTTCCATTATGCTTTCAAGAGGCTGTGTAAATATCCCTCAATCTTATATTCCTATCAGTAAACCAGAAATGGATAGAAACGCAAAGTTTTCTGTTCACGATTGGATGAGTAAGATTAGGCCTCCTTTTGTTGAAAATAATTTTGATTGTGTTGAAGTAAGATTTAAGAACTCAAAAAAAGATTTCTTTCGCATACCTGAAGGATTAGAGATAACTGAAGGAGATGTTGTTGCTGTTGAAGGACAACCTGGACACGATATTGGTATTGTTACACTTATTGGAGAGCTTTGCAGGGTTCAGATGAAGAAAAAGAAAGTAAATCATGAGTCTGACAACGTCAAGAAACTATACAGAAGAGCTAAAGCTTCGGATATTGAAAAGTGGGTTCAAGCAATTGAAAGGGAAGACAAAACTATTTTTAAGACAAGAGAGATTATCAATAAATTAAAACTTGATATGAAGATTAATGATGTGGAGTATCAAGGAGATAATACTAAGGCTGTATTCTATTATACTGCTGATGACAGGGTGGACTTTAGGCAACTTATTAAAATTCTTGCAGAAGAGTTTAATGTAAGAATTGAGATGAAACAAATTGGCTCTCGTCAAGAGGCATCACGTTTGGGAGGATTAGGAACTTGTGGAAGGGAACTTTGTTGCAGCTCATGGTTAAATAACTTCAATTCTGTTTCTACTCAAGTGGCAAGAATACAACAAATCTTTTCCAATCCTCAAAAGTTAGCAGGACAATGTGGAAAGTTAAAATGTTGTTTGAATTTTGAATACGATGTTTATTTAGACGAGTTAAAAACTTTTCCAGAAATTGGAGTTCCAATAATGACAAAAAAAGGAAAAGCAAACTACGTCAAAACAAATGTATTTCGCAGGCAGATGTGGTATGCTTACGAAGAAAGTTTTGAACTAATTATGCTTTCGGCTGATGATGTTAAGAAGCTTATTCAAATGAATAAAAAGAATCAACCTATTGATAATCTTGAGGAATACCAAGTTAAACTTGAACCTAAGTCAAATATAAATGTTTAGTTTTATGAAGAAAATTTTATATGGATTTGCTGTTGTTTTTATGTCTTATATTCTTATAAGTTGCAATTCTAATGTTGTATTTGACGAAACTAAGAAAGTAAATGAAAAGGGTTGGAATATGAATGATATTGTTGAGTTTGAGGTTGAGATAAAAGACACTTTAAGGCTATATGATTTTGCAATAAATATTAGAAACACCACCGACTATCCTAATTCCAATATATTCTTTTTCATAAAGACTTTTTATCCCGATGGCTCCATAACCAAATGTGATACTGTTGAATGTTATTTGGCATATTTAGATGGTTCTTGGACAGGAAAAGGCAGTGGTAGAATAAAAGATAATAGGTTTTGGTTTACTCAAAAAGTTTTTTTCCCTATGAAAGGAACTTATAGGTTTGAGTTGCAACAAGCCACAAGAGATACTAACTTAGTTGGAATATCCGATATTGGACTTCATATTGAATACCACAATCAAAATAGAAAATAATGGCTCAAAACAAAACTGATAGCAGAAAAAAAATAAAGAATGATGATTCAAAATATGTAAGGAGAATGTGGAAAGCATTTATTATCTCCTTAGGTCTACTTTTCTTATTCTTTTTCTTTTTGTCTATAGGTTGGTTAGGCTTTATGCCTTCTTTTGAACAATTGGAAAATTCTAACTCTAATCTTGCATCGGAAGTATATTCAGCCGATGGAGAAATTTTGGGATATATTGGAGTGCAAAACCGCTCAAACATACAATATTCAGAGTTGCCTCAAAATCTTATTGATGCTCTTATAGCAACAGAAGATGTTAGGTTTTATAAACATTCTGGCATTGACCTTAAGAGTTTGTTTAGAGTATTAGGGAAAACTGTTTTGGGAGGAGATAAAGGTTCTGGTGGAGGAAGTACTATAACTCAACAATTGGCAAAAAACCTTTTCCCAAGAGAACAAAAATCAAAGATAGGAGTTGTCTACTCCAAACTCAAAGAATGGGTAGTTGCTATTAAGCTTGAAAGAAACTACACCAAAGAAGAAATCCTAACAATGTATTTGAATACCGTTGATTTTGGTAGCAATGCCTTTGGTATTAAAACAGCTGCAAGAACATTTTTTGACAAACTCCCTTCCGAACTAAAAACTGAAGAGTCTGCAACATTGATTGGACTGCTAAGAGCACCAACAGCTTATAATCCTGTAAGAAGAAATGAACGCTCAAGAGAAAGAAGAAACACTGTCTTAGCACAGATGGCAAAATATGATTTCTTGGAAGAGGAAGAAGCAAAAAAGCTAATGGAAACTCCTTTGGATATAAGTCACTACAATCCACAATCTCACGATGAAGGAATAGCAACATATTTCCGAGAATATGTAAGAAACTACTTGAAAGAATGGGGAAAAGACCATAAGAAATCTGATGGAGAGCCTTACGACGTGCATAGAGATGGATTAAGAATATACACTACCATAGACTCAAGAATGCAACGTTATGCAGAAGAGGCAGTAAGAGAGCATTTCAAAACCTTACAAAAACAATTTTTTGCTCATACAAAAGGATATGCCTCAGCTCCATTTACAGGCATATCAAAAGAAGAGATTGAGAAGGCTTATCTTCAATCAATGCGAAACTCTGACCGCTACCAAGCTATGAAGCTTGAAGGCTTTACTGAAAAAGAAATTAGAAAAGCTTTTAATGAAAAAGTGGAAATGCGAGTATTTACTTGGGAAGGTTCTAAAGATACAGTAATGAGTCCTTGGGATTCTCTAAGATACTACAAGTTTTTTCTCAACACAGGAATGGTATCCATTGAACCACAAACAGGATACGTAAAGGTATATATTGGGGGTATAGACTATAAATACTTTAAGTTTGACAATGCAGTTCAAGGACAAAGACAGGTTGGCTCAACATTCAAACCTTTTGTTTATGCTGCTGCAATGCGAGACAGCGAATTATCTCCATGCTTCTCCTTACCAAACATACCTGTAACATTTGAAGAATTTGACAATTGGACACCAAGAAACTCAAATGATACACGAGAAGGAGAAATGATAACTCTAAAATGGGCATTGGCAAACTCTGTAAACTATATATCCGCTAATCTTATCAAGAACTATACAACCCCTCATTCTGTTATTTCATTAGTAAGGAAAATGGGAATAAAATCTGCTATTCCTGCAGTACCATCAATAAGTTTGGGGACAAGTGATTTGTCAGTTATTGAAATGGCACAAGCAATGGCGACCTTTGCAAATAAAGGAACGCATATTGAACCTATATTTATAACTAAGATAACCGATAATAAAGGAGTTGTATTAGATGCTTTCAAAACAAAGTCAAATGTTGCACTTGACCCACAAACATCATATTTGGTTTTAGACCTTATGAAAGGAGTTGTTGAAAGTGGTACAGGTAGAAGGTTAAGATATATATACAACCTAAGTAGTGTTATAGCTGGCAAGACAGGAACAACGGATAATAATTCAGATGGTTGGTTTATTGGTATAAACCCTAAACTTTCAACAGCTATATGGGTTGGAGGAGAATTACGCTCCATACATTTCCGTTCAACAGCCTTAGGACAAGGAGCAGCAATGGCATTACCTGTATATGGTTTATTTATGAAAAAATGCGAAAGAGATAAGACGCTTAATTTCTATCAAGGAGACTTCTCTGCACCAGAGACTATAACAATAGAAATGGATTGCAGTAAATACTTGGAAGAAATCAATACCGACTACACAACATCAACCAAAACAACAACAGAATCTGAGTACAAAAAGAACTGGTAAAAGATTTACTAATTCTCTTTATGCGTCATTATTTCAAGTATAAGCTCATCTATTGCATCCATTCCATAACGTCCTATTTTTCCAAGATTTTGTATGGAACGTTCTATGTCTTTTTCACTTATACCGTCTGTTTCATCTACTACTATATTATTTAGTGCAAGTGTTGAGGAATCAAAGGCTGCATTTAGTCCTGCTGATATTTTCAATCCACAGGAAGGCTTTGCTCCATCGCATATCATTCCTGTTATGGTATTTATCATATTTTTTATACTGTAACAAACTTGTTCGTAGGTACCTCCCTGCAAATATACCAATGCACAGGATGCTCCTATTGATGCGTTTACTATCCCACAAAGTGCTGAAAGTCGTCCTATATATTGTTTAATATATATTGACATTAGGTGTGATAGTGTTAAGGCTCTAATTATCTCTTCCTTAGATTTATTAGTAAGTATCCCATATTCATAAACTGGTATTGTACAGGTTATTCCTTGATTGCCTGAGCCTGAATTAGAATAGACTGGCAAAGATACTCCGTCCATTCTTGCATCAGAGGCTGCACATGCTTTGGCTATTACTTTATCTCTTAGGCTTGCACCATTATTGGATAGTATTATCTTGCCTACTCTTAATCCGTAATCTCCTTTCAAGCCTTCTTCTGATACTACATTGATTGTTTGAGCTATATCCCAAAACCATTCCAACTCTTCCAAAGGAGTCTTTGTGGCGTATTCAAAAACGTCTTTGGTTGTAATGCCTATATTGTTAATATTGGTATTTTGAGCCACAGTTACTTCTTCATCCTTATGAAATAAAACCTCATCATTTTTTTGTACATGTATGAAATTTTGATGTGTTTTTGCAATCACCACCTTAGAAAAATCATTATCACTATAAGCCCTGCACTCTATATATAGTTTATCTACATCCTTAGCATGGAATATTTCTAACTTCTTTGTTTTTAACCACTCTTTAGCTTTTTCAAGGTATTGGCCTGCATCATTCAAAACGTCCAAACCATTGGAAGAGTCCCCTCCTACTGCTCCTATTGCTATGGCTATCGGCAACCCTTTCATATTCGTTCCTGGTATACCTACTCCCATTGCATTCTTAATAATATTGGGGCTTAGGTGTATCTCTATCTTTTGAGGCTCTTTGTCAAGTGTTTCTTTTGCCTTAGCTACACAAAGAGCTACTGCCACAGGCTCTGTACAACCTGTGGCTAATACTATGTTTTCTTTGAACAGTTTTTTGATGATTTCGTTTTTAAGCATTATTTTCTTTTCTTAGCTTTTTTATCTATTTCTTTCATTAGCTCTTGCTTTATTTGGGCTTCGTAAATATTGCGAAACTCTTCAAAGCTATATTTTGTCTCATATCTTCCTCCCATAAACACTATTATTGGTTCAAAATCCTTTGCTGGATAGTAACCAGGGACAATTGTTGCTATTGTTAAGTCTGGGTTTAGTATTGAATAAGAAGGATATGACAAGCGATTGTTCAACAGCATTCTTGCTAAGTTGTGGGCTGCTCCTCTTTTACCTGTTGGTGTTGGATTAACATAGGTTTTTCCTCCAAAGGTTATCTCTTCGTTTGACTCTGCATCATATTTAACGCTATAGAAAAAATGATTCATTATTTTAGCTATTGTCGTGTCGGAGAAAGTGTCCTTATCCATTCTCTTACACCAACCACACCAATCGGTATAGCAATCAATAAATACTCTTTTGGCATCCTTACCATCTGCCTTAATTTGATGTTCAACCTCAGTGATTTTTATCCAGTTTATCTGTTGTGCATTTGATGTTCCTATAAAGATTATCATCATAATTGCTAATAAAAATACTCTTTTCATATTTACCTGTTTTTTTAGTTATTATTTATTTGTATTAATTATTTGTTCTTCATCCAAACGTTTTATTTTTGCTCCATTATAGTAATGCTCTATAACCTGCCAATATTCATAACCCTCTTCACACATCTTTATTGCTCCTTCTTGGCTTAGCCCTACTCCGTGTCCGTAACCTCTACCATTAAGCTTGACTTCCGAACCCCATTTTTGACAATCAAAAAATGTTGAGCGTAATCCAAAATCTTTTCTTATCTGAACCAATGAAACGCCAAGCATTTCTTTCTTTCTACCATCTTTTTGAGAAAAATTTAGCAGCTCATTCTCTATGGAGTCATTTTTTACATTAACGCCTTTTTCTCTAAAATAGCGTTTCCAGTCTTTTATTTTTATATATTTTTCCCACTTATAAGCCTTAGCACCTACCGAAAAACTATCTATCTTACCTACTAAATGACTAAAAGGCTTTCCCCAAACATCTTCAGAATTAACTGTTTCTCCTCCCGAATTAGCATGAAATACTGTTTCAATAATATTTCCTAAGCTATCAACTATTATTTCTCCCTTGCTATTATTTGCTCCTTGTATAACCTCAACCTGATTGGCTCTTCCCTTATAAGCTTGACAATGCACTCCATCGCATAAATGAAAGCCTTCTGCCTTATGTTTATTTAAGTTCTTGATAAGGTAATTTCTAACGCATATTGCTTGTAACTTAAAGAAATCCACATTGGTTGTTGCTCCCCATGTTTCTGCCTGAACAACTCCTGCAATATAGCTCTCTGTCTCTACATTATTTACTAGATGAAGATATCTATCCTTAACGCTCACAGTCAAATCATCATCATACCTCCTATCCTTAATTAAGGTTGTGTCCTTAGTTCTTAACAGGAAGAAACTCATCAAGCCTTCAGAATAAAACTTAATCTTAGGATAAACCCCAATAGAAGAATCGTTAATGGAAACAGATAACTTTCCTGATTGAACTTTAATCTTAACAAGGTCTGACTTTTGAAGAGGCTCTTTCTTTTCGTTATTAGTTTCAATAAAATACCTGCCAAATGAAGGAATAAAATATATCTCCTCTAATTTATTATCGGCAAATATCTTTATATCCAACTTTTGAGCCTTTGCCCCAAAGGATAATACCAATAGAAATACTATAAATATATATTTATCAAACCTTAATCTCATCTTATATCTTTCTCTGTTATAATTTCATAAATCCTTTTAGCTATCTTCTTACTTGCACCAGCAGAGCCTAATATTGTTTGAAGATTAGAATAGTTCATCTCCATTTCCACTCTAACCCTCTCATCATAGGCTATCTTTCTAAATTCCTTCTCAAGACTTTGTGGATTCCAGTCCTTTTGCAGCAGTTCCACAACAACCTTTTTATTTAGTATAATGTTTACAAGCGATATAAAGTTTAGCTCAACCAACATCTTACCTATTGCAAAAGATATAGGGTTAGCCTTATAGCCAACAACTTCAGGCACATTGAAAAGTGCTGTCTCCAAAGTTGCTGTTCCAGAGCACACTACTGCACAATAAGAAACATTTAGCAGTGGATATACCTTGTTATAGACTATTCTTACATCATTTCTTTGCATATATTTTCTATAAAACTCCTCCGAATAGGTATCAAGTCCTGCTACCACAAAATCAAGATTAGGAAACTTATCTATCAAACTCATCTGAACAGGTAACATACTTTTTATTTCTTGTACCCTACTGCCAGGGAGCAATGCCACAATAGGTTTTTCTCCCAAAGAGTTTTCTTTTAGAAACTCTTCCTTGTCTTGAGTTTTTTTATATTCCAAAATCTCATCCAACAGAGGATTACCATAATACTCTACATCAAAGTCATATTTTTTGAAGAAGTTTTTTTCAAATGGGAATATCACAAAAAGTTTGGTTAATACCTTTTTCATTACTAGTATCCTGCCCTTTTTCCAAGCCCACACCTTTGGAGATATGTAGTAGAAAGTCTTAAAACCTTGTTTGTTAGCAAAAGATGCTATACGAAGATTAAACCCTGGGTAATCTACAAATATTACGCAGTCGGGATTGTAAGCGAGTATATCTTTTTTGCACTCTTTTAGGTTGGTTAGTATGGCTCTAAAATTTGCCAACACTTCAACAAAGCCCATAAAGTTCATATCCTTTATATGCTTTACCAAAACAGCACCCTCTTTCTTCATCCTATCTCCTCCCCAAGCTCTGAACTCAGCATTCTCATCTCTAAGGCTAAGCTCTTTCATCAAATAAGAAGCGTGTAAATCGCCCGAAACCTCTCCTGCAATAATATAATACTTCATCCCTATAACTTTGTTATGTTAAACAAACCCAAAACATATAAATAAGCTATCAAAGAAAGTAAGCCTACAAATATTATTATCAAAACCCCTCTTGCAGACTTAACGTTTTCTATCTTGAAATACCAACGCATAAGCAGTATTGGAGCAACAAAAGAAAACAAAAATATTTTAGGATTATCCTTATAGGTCATTGAGAAAACATATAAACCTGCCAATAATAAAAGAGCAGAAATAATGGTTAAGGCAAGCCCTAACACTATTCCAAAAACAAAGCTATCCCTATTAAGTTTATCTCTCATTACTCAAAACGCAATTTATATTCCTCCATAACCTCATAGGCAGTCATATCAACCTGCATTGGAGTTATAGCACAATAGCCTTCCTTCATAGCAATATGGTCTGCCCTATTGTTTTCATCCTCACAGTTATATACTCCTTGTAGCCAATAATAAGGGAAACCTATAGGGTCTTTTCTTTCCACAAAACCTTCATTCCAAAAAGCCTTTGCTTGATGACAAACCTTTACTCCCTTAATATTTTCCTTGGGGAAATTAACATTTAGGCAGGTGTTTTTCTTCAAACCATTCTTCAAAACATCTTCAACAATTTCATTGATAATTGTACTACAATAAGAAAAATCTGCCTCAACATCATGATTATCTACCGAAAAACCAACACTTGGAACACCTTCAGCACAGCCCTCAAAAACTGCTGCCATAGTTCCACTATAAATTGTGTTAATGGAAGCATTAGAGCCATGATTAATCCCTGCCACAACCAAATCGGGCTTTCTATCTTCAAAAACAATACTAAAAGCTATCTTAACACAATCCACAGGAGTACCATTACAAACATAACCCTTAAAGCCTTCCCTTTCCTCCATCTTTTGCATTCTTAAAGGCGTTATTGTAGTTATGGCGTGGCTTTTACCACTTTGTTGAGTTAGAGGAGCAACCACAACAACATCTCCAAACTTACTCATAAGTTTAATCAAAAGCTTAATACCCTTAGCACTATAGCTGTCGTCATTTGTAACAAATATCAAAGGTCTTTTCATAAATATATAGTCAAATCAAAAATAAAATATTTCAAAAATAATTTACAAAGATAAGTATAAAAATATTACTTTTGCTTTTTAATTTGAAAATATGCTGCAAAAAATATTACTCTACCCCATAAAACTATTTTGGAAGATAGAAAACAAACTTCTTAGATTCCTATTTGTTGGAGCTTTAAACACTGCTTTTGGCTATTTTCTATTCCTTTTCTTTATATGGATAGGATTGCACTATACCCTATCTTTGCTTTTCTCACAAATAATTGGAGTACTTTTTAACTACAAAACAACAGGATACCTTGTTTTTGAATATAAAAGCAATAAACTAATCCTGCAATTCTTCTTAGTCTATGGCTTTGTATATTTATTTAATGTATTGGAACTATATCTCTTAGGCAAATCAGGACTATACGAATATATCCTTTCAAGAGAAAGCCTTCAATTTATCCACTCACTCCCAATCAATCAAGACAAACTCTCCGACGCTATAGGTCAAGCTATAGTAATTATCCCTAACTCACTATTGGTTTTTTTCCTAAATAAGAGATTTGTGTTTCAGAAAAAAAACTAAGGATAAATAAAATTAAACTTAACTTACTTGAAAAAAAGCTTAGTCTTTCTAAATTTAAACTTAGTCTTTTTCAAATTAAGCTTGACTTAAATTTATAAAGACGGCGGATAAATAAAATTATATAGGAGAAAAATAAAATTATCTCCCTCAAAAATAAATAAAAAAGGGCTTTAAATCTAATGACTTAAGCCCTTTTAATAATTTTTATTTATTAATCTTTATCTTTCTCTCTCTACCTTTGAAGAGGTTTTAGTTGTTGTTTGTTGTCTTACTGAACTACTACTGCGAGGTTGAGGTTTACTCTTATTAGTGTTTACAGTGCTTCTTTTGTTATTACTTTGCTTGGAATTATCATCTTTTTGAATAGACTTGCTATTGTGTTTGTTTTGTTTAGTAGTTTTCTCCTTTTGAATATCTCTTTGTGGAGTAGTTGCTCTTTGAGTTGCCTTACCTCTATCATCACCTATCCTATCATTATCCATTCTATTATTCTCTATCCTACCATTATTTATTCTATTATTCTCCATTCTCTTTGCTGGTGTTTGTTTTGAGTTATCTATTTTTCTTTCTCCATTAGCTGGCAATGTCCTGTTGACTTCGTTTATTCTCTTTGGTTCTTGTAGTTTTATTTGTTGTCTTGATGCTTCTGGAACAGTTTTTTTGAATTCTTGTGCTCTTGTGCGATTAGACTCTATTAACTTAGTGTTGTTTCTTAAATTCTTATCATCAAAACTCACTCCTCTATTATCTCTTTTGAAGGTTTCTTCCATTAGTTTTTCTTCTGGCAAATTTCTCATAAGGCTCAACTCTTCTTTGTCAAAATAGGATTCTGTGTTGATGTTCTTAAATCTTTCTTCTCCTCTTAGGTTGCCATAGCCTCTTCCACTATTTCCAGTATTAGGTTTGTTAGGGTCAAAGGCTCCTGTTCTTCCATTGCTGCCTCTTGAATCATTATAGGTGTTTGGTCTTGTGGAGTTGTAGTTTGGATTATTATTTTGATTGTTATGATAGGTATTATAGTAGGTGTTGTAGTAGTAGTTATAGTTGCCATAGTGATAACCTGGATGTCCTGTATAGTATGGGTTATAGCCATAGTAACGACTCCAACCATAGTTATGATAGTAGAAGTAATCCCAATATTCATCACAACCATCAATAACTCTTAATGCATAATCACGAGCCCTTAGGGAATAGTGAATTGCTCTACGATAATTCCTTCTATTGTATTGGTATTGTGCATAATCATTATAGTAAACTGCACGAGAAAGATTGCTTCCTGTCCAATATCCATAATAATCTGCTATATAATAAGCCTCATCAATTATATATGCAGTCTTGTTGATTATTTTTCTTGCCTTATTCCTATTATATCCATAGTAAGATGCATCTGCATTAAGGCTTACAGTAAGAAATGCAACTAATATAGCCATCATCCCTACTAATTTTCCGATTTTTTTTGATTGAGCTTTCATGGTATTTTAATTTTTAATGTTTATTTCTACTTTTCAAAGAAACAAATAGTGTGCCAAAGTGGAAAAAGTAAGATTTATTTAATAGCAAATATTACGAAAATCGCAGTAATCACAATCGTTCTTATTTTGATTGTAGTTAGGCTCCATGCTTAAAGAGAGCATAGTGGCAATACACTCAATTAAGCTTTCTTCAAAATAATTATTTATTTGAGAGAAGTCATCAACAAGTATGTTTTTTTTATCATCTCCTACAAGGAATATATCTCCCGAAAGGTTTTCTACTCTTGAGGTCTTTATATAGAGTATCTCTGGTTTGATTATATAAGAATTAATTTGTGGAATCAATGCCTTAAACTCTTCATTATCTGTTATAAGCCAAGAGTAAAAGAAGGCTTGAAAGACATAATCATTACGTTTTATTGTTTCATCATCATTGAAAACAACCTGGTCTAAACGAACATCTTTTTTAACATAATTATTAGTTTTATAGTCCAATACTCTAATAATTACCTTTCCATTATCATTTATCTTTAAGTCTAACCTGTCAATATATCCTCCAAAATTAATCTCCTTACCTTCTATATTCAATGTTTTAGTAAACTTTTCTTCCATTGCAAGAATTGTAAAAGGAGCATAGGCTTCATCAATCTTAATTAGTTTATATAAGTATTTTGAAAGGATTTTTAGTTTTATTTGCTGAATTTGATTGTATTCAATCTTTGGATTAATGCGTTTGTCTATCTTCAAATACTCTTTTTCAAAATTTTCCTTGACTATTCTTTCAATATTCTTAGTATGAATTTCTATATCTTTTTTAGTTATCTCATTTGATTTATTTTTTTCAATTATCTCTTTGTAGAACTGCTTTGCAGAATCATGAAATATTGTTCCAAAAACATTATCAGGCATTTCTTCTTCAAACTCTTCCGCTACTGTTAATTCTAAAATTTGTTTGAAAAAGAATTTTAATTGACAGTTTAGATAATCATTAATATAGGTTGGTGAAAGAAATCTATTATTTGATTTCTCAATTATTTTATCTATATGTGGCTTTTCCTTTGTAAAGGAAAGTATTTTTTCTTTTGGAGGAATTATATTTGAAGAAACATTAAAATAAGAGAATTTCTTATCTGTTCCTATTCTTAACTGCTGTATAAAACGAGACATCTCCCTTGGCTTTGTATCGCTTGAGGTTGAGTTGTAAAGGAAATGTATTGAGTCGCTATGATGTAAAAGTCTATAAAAATAGTAAGCAAATACAGCTATCTTTCTTTCAATAGTTGTTAAGTTATAGGCTTTTCTAATGGTGAAAGGAATAAACGACGAGTCAATACTTACACTTGGCAGGTAGTCATCATTTGCTGAAAGGAACAGAATATGCTTGAAGTCCAAACTCCTACTTTCCAATAGCCCCATAATCTGTATTCCATTTATTGGGTCTCCTTCAAAAGGAACTATTATATTATTTAAGGCACTGCGAATGGTATTGAATAGCAAAGTACCTTTTAGAACAATATTCTCTTTGGTAAATAAATCTTCAAGATTATTCAAGACATTAGAAAACCTATATAAAGATTCTGCCAAAACATCTTCTACCTCCTGATTATCAATTGTATTATCTGTATTAACATTTTTAGAAGCAACTATTTTTACAATATCTTTTAATGCAAAAATCAATTCCAAAGGACTTGACTTAAAGTTTAATAAGAAAGCAATATTCTCAAATAAAGCAATATCATTCTCACTTAAAGAAATTGCATTATTATTGATTAATTCCCTAACTGCCTTTGAATATTCTCCCTTAAAGTAATTATGTTCTACAAAAGGTAATAAGTTTTTAAGCTTAGGAGTAGGATTTTTAGATAAAGAAGTCTGATAGTTCAAATAGCTATCAATCAAAGTAAATAATGCAGTTAGCTGGAATTTATAACCCATTGTAATATTTACTTTGGTCGTTTGGTTTCCAAAGGTTGGAGGTATAGCATTTAATACTGATGGCAACAAATCTTCATTACAAAGAATTATAGCTATATCTTTTTGTTCTATGTCTTTATCTTCATTGTATAGTTTTTCTAACCACTGACTAATATACCCTGCTTGTGAGTTTTCATTTGGACAGGAAATAATCTCTAAGGCAAGGTTATTGTTTAGAATATTATCTGTGTTGATGTGAAAATCATCTGGCATTGGAAAGTTTTTAATATTCTCTCTCAAAAACAATCCTGCCTCCTGCTTTAAGTCTTTCACATAGTAATTATCATAGTCCCAATAGAAACGAGTTTCGTAATTATTTCTTAGCCACAAAAATATCTCCTTCTCTACATTATTCAAGACATTAAACCCTACAATGCAATAAACCCTATCATCCTTTTTCTCAACCTCACTAAGACTTTCAACCAAGTCCCTATAAAGCATTCCCGAATAACCAACACCCATATCTCTTAGTCTTTTCTTAAAGAGAGTATAAATTTCAAACAAGCAATTCCATATAGAAATAAACCTATCCTTTATCTCGGAAGGAGTGTCAAAACGAAAAGATGAATCAAAAAACTCCTTTAATAAATTCTTTTGCTCCTTATTAAGAAAATCAAAACCAGTCTCTATCTCTTTATAGTCTTCAATATGCTTAAAAACATTCTCTGCCTTGGCTAAATTTTTGTCTATATCATCAAAATCTTTCAAAAGCATTAACCCCCAATAGTAAAACTCTTCAAATGTTTCTTTAATCGCACTAGGCTTATCCCTATAAAAAACTTCAGAGTAAGCCTCATAGAGATAATATATCAAGACAGTTTCTTCTGCCTCAATCAAAGTAGAATATTTACTAACAAAGTCATTAATAGTATAATACTCAGGAGAGAAAAAAGGCTTTTGCAAATGATTATACAAAGCCTCATTAAAGAAAATCTTTGCTCTCTTATTAGTAAATATAATATTTAGGTTTGAGAAATCGCCCCTATACTTCTCTACTAAATTAATAGCAACTTGTGAAAGAAAAGAATCCTTAACCATTTATCTAATTATCTCAATAGAGCCGTTGAATTCCAAAACCTTATCATGACGCTTACCATAGAACCTGTAAAAATAAGTACCATCGGTGGAATTAGTTTTTTGAGGGTCCCAAAAATCAGACACCTCTTTAATATTCTCAATTCTATAAATAAGTTTTCCTTGACGACTATAAATAATCAGTTCATTTTCAGGGAAAGCATTTTGTTTTATAAGATTGTGTATTTCAAAAATATCATTTATCCCATCTCCATTTGGAGTAACAACATTAGGGAACATTATATAATCAACCTGCAAATCCAAATAAATAATACTATCGCAACCTAAATAAGTTTGATATTTCTGTTCATATACCCCTGTTTCTTTTTGATTAAAGCCATGGAGGTTATAAACATTTCCTTTATAAATATCTGCCTTTATGGTATCAGCATAAGTTGGATTAACATGTAAGTGAAGTACCAAAATACTATCACAACCATATTGAGTATTTAGGTTTTGAACATAAGTTCCAGAAGAATCGGCATCAAAGCCCATTTCATAAATATTCCCCTGACATATAGTATCGTAAATTGTATCGTAATA
>CAYFWD010000019.1:25592-29541 GCA_964346795.1 uncultured Bacteroidaceae bacterium | reverse complement strand
GTACAGGACTTAGTCCTGAGGGGTATAGGACTTAGTTTTCCGAGGGTAAGGACTTAGTTTATTTTTTTTGAATCAAGTTTCGTTTTGTGGCATTGAAAACCACAAGGTTGAGTTCAAAATTAAAAATAGAAGGCTAATAGTTTAAAGTTTTATTTTTGACCTGCTTCCATTGTTCAAAGTTTTTTAGTTTATTATATGAAAAACATAGTATATAGATTTATTTTCTTTCCATTTATCCATTTTATCAAAAAACTATAATATTTTTGCATTATAAACAAAGAGAACAATAATATAAGAGTATATGATATTTAGAACAGAAATTACTCCCGATAAAGCTAATTATAATATTTGTCATAGAGATAAAATTATGCTTATTGGCTCATGTTTTACTCAAAGCATAGGAGAAAAGTTAATAAATAGTGGATTTCAAATACAGATTAATCCTTTTGGGATAATTTATAATCCATTTACTATTTCTCAATGTTTGGATTATGTTTTGGATAATAAACCTTTTACTGACGACGATATTTTAGAAGCAAATGGCTATTATTCCTATTCTCATCATGGCTCTTTTAGAGGAGAAACATCTAAGGAGGTTTTAAAGAAAATCAATAATAAAATTAATGAAAGTCATTTATTTATAAAAGAAACTAAGTTTTTAATCTTAACTCTTGGAACTTCTTGGATATATACCCATAAAAAAACAAATAAGATAATGGGGAATTGCCACAAAATACCTTCTACAGAATTTTCTAAAAGCCTTCTTAAACTTGACACAATAATAGAAACTCTTAATAATAGCATTAATAAGTTTATTAAAACATCCTCCCAGTCTGATGTTAGAATTATTCTTACTATTTCTCCTATTAGACATATTAAAGATGGATTTAGAGAAAATCAACTTAGTAAATCATTACTTCATATTGCGGCAAATGAACTTTTAGAGCAAAATCCTCAAATTGAATATTTCCCTTCCTACGAAATAATGATGGACGACCTTAGAGATTATCGTTTCTATGAAGAAGATATGGTGCATCCAACCTCTCAAGCAATTGATTATATTTGGGAAAGATTTTTTCAGACTTATTTTAACTCAAATACATTAATTTTATCAAAAGAATTTGAAAAGCTACATAAGTTAAAACAACATCGTCCTTTTAATACCCAAGGCAAAGATTATGAATTACACATACAAAGGATAAAGGACATGGAAAAAGATTTAGAAGAAAAAATAAGAAATTTGTGATATGAAAACTAAATTTGAAGTAGAGGTTTGTGTTGATTCTATAGAGTCAGCAATAGTTGCAGAAAAAGCAGGTGCAAACAGAATTGAGCTGTGCTCTTCTTTAGCTGAAGGAGGACTTACTCCCTCCCATGGACTTATTGCTCTAACAAAAGAAAAATTAAGTATTCCCATAATGGCAATGATACGCCCAAGGGCAGGAGATTTTCACTATTCGGAACTTGAATTTGAAGTGATGAAAAGAGATATTATTTATTGTAAGGAAGCAGGTGTTGAGGGTGTTGTCTTTGGCATTCTTTCTAAAGAAGCTAATGTTGATAAGGAAAGGACAAAACATTTAGTTGAACTTGCATATCCAATGCAGGTTTGTTTTCATAGAGCAATTGATATGACAAAAAACTACATTGAAGCCTTTGAGGATATTCTTGAATGTGGCTGCACAAGGATTTTGACTTCTGGAAAAGAAAATAAAGCCGTTTTAGGTTTAGAGAATATTGCTAAAATTCAAGAAAAAGCCAAAGGCAGAATAGAAATTATGGCAGGCTCAGGAGTTAGTGCAGAAAATGCAAAAGAAATATACTTAAAAACCAAGATTAATCATTTTCATTTAAGTGCAAAAACTATTAAGGGAAGCGATATGATTTACCGCAATAATAACGTAAGTATGTCAAATGACGATTTTGATAAAGAATACGATATTCCTTTTGTTGATTATAAAAAGATAGAGGCAATAATTAAGGTTTTAAGCCAAATTGCATAAGGTCTATTTCTAATAATCTATTTTCATTACTTCCATATATCTTACCTCTGCTAAAGCTTGCATTAAAGAAGTTTGGCAAATTAAGAATTGGTACTCCGTTACTATTTATTAACACTCTTAGAGTATCATTTGACAATAACTTAAACCCATTATACTCTACGTCAAGAAAAGAAAAATCCTCATAAGATTTCTCATCAATTGTTTCAAAACGAGAGTTAAGAAGTTTTAGATAGCCTGTTGAAAAATATATACAATAATTATTTTTGTCTTTCTTAACCAAAGGTTGATAAGTATAGCCTTGTTTACAATAAACATTATCTCCAATAAAAGAAATTATATTCCCATATTTTTTTGTGTCAAACTTCCTATTAGATATAAAAACACCATCTATTAAGCTATATTGTGAAATTCCATTATCAAAAAGAAAAACAATCCTGTCTTTTCTTATCTTATACTCCAAAACAGACTCCCCCTCCAACATTACTGAATAAATCAAATCTCCTGTCCTTTCATTATATGCCCTAAGAAATGGTTTGCCATAAGCAATTTTTCTTCCTTCCTTCATTGCATAACCATAATTAACCATATAAAGGACAGAATCTCTTTTAAATAAATTTGAATGACTTATCTCTTTCTTAGATAAATCAACCTTCCACAAAGTAATTGTATCATTAACTATTTTTGATAAACTTTTTCTTGAAGCAAAGAAAAAACAAGAAGAATCAAATAACACATTGGAACAAATATTATCTACAACACTTGGCTCATAGGATTCAAGCTCATAAGAATCTAAAATTATACTCAAAACCATACCAAAGGCAGTCTTAACAACTACTCCTGTATAGTCCTTATCATCTGTTTTTTCCTTTATATTTAATTCGCTACCATTATTTATATTAAGGGCATAAAAACCATTTGCATTAATTATATAAATAGAATCATTGACTTTTTGAAGTTCTTGCCAAGCAATATCCTTGTTTAGTTCTTTTTTCCATAGAGTATCTCCTGTCTTCAAACAAATTGCCTCAACGCTCTTTGGGTTATCATTATTTTCATAAGCAAATCCTATCTTCTTTTGAGGAATTATATAATGAAAACTGCGTGGTAATTTCCATTTTGCTTTTCCAGAGTGAATATCCAAAAGCTCTGTGCTGTCATTAGAAAAGAAAAGTAAAAGAGAATCTATTTGAAAAACACTCTCACTATTAAAATCATAGGTTTTATTCCACAATATGTGGTTTTTTTCAAAATCAAATAGTAGAATATTTCCTTTTGATGTTTTTTTCTTTTCGTTTTTATTTAAATCTCTCAATAAAATAGTAGAGGTGTTGGAAGAAGAATCAATATAAAATTGAGAAATCTTATCCTTAAAATCATATACCTTTGCCTTGATATCATAATTATTGGTAATATCTTTGCAAATTATGGTATCATAAATAGTAAAGTCTAATTCTTTTTGAGAAAAAGCTTCAAAACAAAATGAAGAGATAGCAAAAACAAATAAAAGAAACCTCATTAAGATAGTCTTTAATTCATTGTAACAAAATTTCCGTCTTTGTCCCTAAATTGTCCCAAAATAATAAATATCAAATCAACTATATACCAAATTCCAAAACCTCCACAAGTGATAATCATCAAAATAGCTGTTCCATACCTACGATGATAAAACCTATGTGCTCCAAAATAACCCAAAATTACGCAAAGTAAAAGGGTAATAAGCCATTGAGAATTAAGTTCTGCATTAATCTTTTGTGGGTTATTATTAACAAAACGACTTTGTCTTTCACCACATTTAGGACATGTTTCCGCTTGCTTGTCAATTACTGCACCACAGTTATGACAATATTTTTCATAATCTTTTTTCATGATTCAATACTTTTTTTATTTGGCAAAGATACTAAAAAGCTTTTATATTTACCTAAAACCTTTTGGATAAATATCTTTAT
>CAYFWD010000019.1:0-25492 GCA_964346795.1 uncultured Bacteroidaceae bacterium | reverse complement strand
CTAAGGTTAGATAAAATTAAACGAGAGATAAATAAAAAATTAATACCTTTGCAATATGTTAGAAGGTAAAGTTATTAAGACAACAGGGAGTTTCTATACTATTAGAAGCAAAGATGGGGAGATTTACGATTGCAGGATAAAGGGAAATTTCAGGATAAAGAATATTAAATCCACTAATCCTATTGCAGTTGGTGATATAGTTGATTTTATTCTCCCTACCGAAACTTCTGATGGTTTAATAACAAATATTCATGAAAGAAAAAATACTCTTGTTCGCCGTTCGGTAAATCTTTCAAAACGCTCCCATGTTATAGCTGCTAACATTGATATTGCTTTCTTGGTAGTAACAATAGCTTTCCCTCAAACTCCTACAGGTTTTATTGATAGATTTTTAGTTACAACTCAGGCTCGTCAAATTCCTACAATAATTCTTTTTAACAAAATAGATATTTATGATAGCGAACTAAGGGAATATGCTAATGAAATAATGAGCATATATGAAAACATCGGATATAAATGTCTTGAAGTTTCGGCTCTAAGAGGAGATAATATTGAAGAGTTAAAAAATTTGATGAAAGATAAAACAACCCTATTCTCTGGACATAGTGGAGTTGGGAAGTCTGCTTTGATAAATGCTGTTGATAGTGAGTTAGACCTTAGAACAGGAGAGATTTCTCTAACACATCTTAAAGGCATGCATACAACTACCTTTGCAGAAATGTTTCCTTTAAGTTTTGGAGGAGATATTATTGATACCCCCGGTATAAAAAGCTTCGGTATGTTTGACTTTCAAAAAGAGGAGATAGGATTATATTTTCCTGAGATGAAGAAAAGGCTAAAAGATTGTCAATATTATAATTGCACTCACGAGCACGAGCCAAATTGTGCTATTAAGGATGCTCTTGAAAAGGGAGAAATTAGTACAGAAAGATATATTAATTACCTCAACATCATACATGGAGAGGAATTAAAAATAGAAAAATGGGAGGATAAATAATTTATGAGAGTAGTTATTCAAAGAGTTAGCAGGGCTAACGTTAGCATTAATAACAAACTAAAAAGTTCAATTGGGAAAGGAATGCTTATTCTTTTAGGAATTGAGGATTTGGACACTGAAGAGGATATTAAGTGGTTATGCGAGAAGATTACTAAACTTAGGATATTTAATGATAGTGAAGGGGTAATGAATATTTCCATAAAAGAAACAGGGGGAGAAATTTTGTTAGTCAGTCAATTTACATTACATGCAAGCGTTAAGAAAGGAAATAGGCCAACCTATATTAAAGCTTCAAAACCTGATTTTGCTATTCCAATGTATGAGAAGTTTATTGACAAACTCCAAACAGAATTTGGGAAAGAAATTCAAACAGGAGTTTTTGGTGCAGATATGCAAGTTGAATTAATTAATGATGGTCCTGTAACAATAATTATTGATTCAAAGATTAAAGAATAAACACTATGGAAACACTAATAATATTATTTATAACCACAGCAATACTTCTTTTAATTAGTTTTTGCTTTATTGGTATTAAGATGTTTTTGAAAAAAGGAGGAGAGTTCAAAAAACAATGCTCTACAGTAGACCCTTTAACAGGAGAAAGAATAGGTTGTACTTGTGGCAAGAAATCTGTTTACGATGATTGCAAAAGCCCCAAAAAATACTCCCCATTAGAAATAAACAAAGAACTATTAGAAGAAACAAAATAAAAAATGAGCTGGCTCAAATAAGTCAGCTCATTTGATATTAAAAAAGTATTTACTTAAAATATGTATCTTACTGATAATGCTAAACCTTTCCAGTAAAAGTTCATATCTGGATTAATTAAATAGAAAGTAGGTTTCCAATCTAAAGATAATGAAATAGGCACATTAAATTTTTGTTTAAAACTGTATTCCAATCCAACAATTCCATCAACACCTAAAGATAATAACATATCTTTTTCACCATACATTCCCAATGTTGCACCTAAACCATAATATAGGTTGAATCCATCAGCAATAACTGGTTTTTGCCAATAGTAAAGTCCAGTAAGTCTTAAACCATGTCCCCAGTTATCAGAAGCAAGAATTCCCTCAATAGCAGTTTTTCCCATATTCTTTTTAACTGTTAAACCATAATCAGCACCACCACGAAGTCCAACTCCCCAATTGTATTGGGCAGATGCTGTAAAAGCAAACCCTAAAGCTAAAATAGCTACAAAAATAATTTTTTTCATACGTTTTCAAATTTTTTATTTTCCCTACTCTTAAGGTTTTTCGGGTTCCACCTATTATTTTAGAATCTATATCCTAAAGTTAAACTTAAAGTGTTGTTTTTTGCTATGTAATTATCAGAAGAAGCATAGTCAAATAAGCCTAAGTCATAGTTAAATTCAATGATAAACTGTTTGCTAAATTCAACACCAGCACCAACTCTAACTCCAAAGTCAAAGCCATCTACATTATCACCAAAGAAATCAACAGAATTTTCAGTTTCAACTGGTCCGGTTACTTTTTTTGTAACTTTACCTCCAATTCCGTAAGCAGCATAAACACCTGCATTAACGAAAGGTTTCATTCCTCCTAAGTCAAAGCCAAATCCTGCAACAACAGGAAGAGCAATATACATTGGGTTATTAGTAGTAGTTGTTTTAATAGAACCTACTTCTACTACATCTTTACCTCCTTTTGTAATAAACAATAAATGTGCTTTTACAAATAAATTGTCAGTAATTGAATAATCAGCAAATGCTCCAACTTGAAAACCTAATTTCATGTCTGTTGTTTCTTTTACTGTACTACTTAAAACTGTTGCTTCTGAATGAATGTTAGAAAGGTTGCCACCTAATTCAACACCAAATCCAAGTTTTTGTGCGCTTGTAGTAAGTGTAACGCCAAATGCTAAAACTGCTACTAAAAATAATTTTTTCATTTTCTTTTCAAATTTTTAATTTTCTCTACTCTTAAGGCTTTTCGAGTTCCGCCGTAAATAATTAAATTAACGCTGCAAAATTAACTATATTTTTCAATAGCAGTTTGATTATTGATTATTTTTTTAGCTTTATAATGATAAATAGCTGGAAAACAAAGGTTAGTTTTTAGCTTTATATTAATGAACAACTTAACAAAACATAGGGAAACCAAAAAAACTTGTAAATCTCTTTTATATGGAAAATAGTGTTATTTTTTAGAAATTAAGGTTTTTCTTGTATATTTGCAAGCTAAATCTAAGACGTTTTTTAACGATAAAATTTTTAAATGAAGAATATAAGAAACTTTTGTATTATTGCTCATATTGATCACGGGAAAAGTACTTTGGCAGATAGACTATTGGAATTTACTGGGACTATTTCGGCTCGTGATATGCAGTCGCAGGTTTTGGACAATATGGACTTGGAAAAAGAAAGAGGAATTACTATAAAATCTCACGCCATACAAATGCAATATAAATATAATGGAGAAACATATACTTTAAACTTGATAGATACTCCTGGGCATGTGGATTTTAGTTATGAGGTTTCTCGCTCAATTGCTGCTTGTGAGGGAGCATTATTAATTATTGATGCCACTCAAGGCATTCAAGCACAAACAATATCAAACCTATATCAAGCTCTTGACCACGATTTGGAAATAATTCCTATTCTTAATAAAATGGACCTTCAAAATGCAATGCCAGAAGAGGTAAGCGACCAAATTATTGAACTTATTGGTTGTTCTCAAGAAGATATAATTAGAGCAAGTGGAAAAACAGGATTAGGAATAGAAGAAATATTAGAAAGAATTATTGAAAAAGTTCCTGCTCCAAAAGGAGATGTAAATGCTCCTTTACAAGCTCTTATTTTTGACTCTGTCTTTAATAGTTTTAGAGGTATTATATCTTATTTTAGAATAATAAATGGAAAAATTCATAAAGGAGAAAAAGTAAAATTCTTTCATACAGGCAAAGAATATGAGGTTGACGAGATAGGTGTTCTGAAACTAAAAATGGAGCCGAGAGATGTGCTTAGTGCAGGAAATGTTGGATATATTATTTCTGGCATAAAAACTTCAAAAGAGGTAAATGTTGGGGATACAATTACAACTGTTGCCAATCCTTCCTTAACAGCAATTGAAGGTTTTGAACATGTTAAACCTATGGTCTTTGCTGGTATTTATCCTGTAGATGCTGACGATTATGAGGAACTTAGAGCCTCAATAGAAAAACTACAACTAAACGATGCTTCTCTTACCTTTGAGCCAGAGAGTTCATTGGCATTAGGATTTGGTTTTCGTTGCGGATTTTTGGGACTTTTACACATGGAAATTATACAAGAACGTTTGACAAGAGAATTTAACATTGACGTTATCACAACTGTTCCAAACGTAAACTATAAAGTATATACCACAAAGGGAGAATGTATTGATGTTTACAACCCTTCAGGATTGCCTGAGCCGAACTATATAGAACATATTGAAGAACCATATATTATAGCTTCAATAATAACTAAGTCAGAATATATTGGACCAATCCTAACTCTTTGTATTGAAAAGAGAGGAATACTGAAGAATCAAACCTATTTAAGCAGTGATAGAGCAGAGATAATCTTTGAATTACCATTGGGTGAAATAGTTTTTGACTTCTACGATAAGCTTAAATCAATATCTAAAGGATATGCTTCTTTTGATTATCATCCTCATGACTTCAAACCTTCAAAACTTGTTCGTTTGGAGATATTGCTTAATGGAGACCCTGTAGATGCTCTTTCTACTCTAACTCATTTTGATAATGCTTATCCTCTTGGAAGAAAGATGTGTGAAAAGCTAAAAGAACTTATACCTCGTCAGCAGTTTGATATTGCAATTCAAGCAGCAATAGGCTCAAAGATTATAGCTCGTGAAACGGTTAAGGCTTTGAGAAAGGATGTAACAGCTAAATGTTATGGAGGAGATATTTCACGTAAACGAAAACTATTAGAAAAACAAAAAGAAGGAAAGAAAAGAATGCGTCAAGTAGGAAATGTTGAAGTTCCTCAGTCAGCTTTCCTTGCAGTATTGAAATTAGATTAAAAAAAACATAGTAATATGATGATTTGGACATTAGTAATATTAGCTTTAGCTTTTTTGGGAGCTGTATTTGTAATTGGTTATTTTAATAATAAATCAATAAAACAATTTGTTGAGAACGAGCAAAAGAAAACCCTTTTGGAGATAAAGAAAATTCAAGAATCAGAAACAAGAAAGGTTGTAACACCTATTCAATTGCAGGCTTATGAAAGATTAGTTTTGTTTTTGGAAAGAATGAACCCTGATAATCTTGTTTTGCGTTGTTATGAGCCTACAATGGATTCAAAATTTCTAAAAGATGTAATGGTTCAAAATATTAGAAATGAATTTGAGCATAACCTGTCTCAACAACTCTACATCTCAAATGAAGCATGGGCATTAATAAAGAACGCCAAGGAGGAAATGATTTCAACTATAAATGCTGTATTTACTAAAGAGGAACAAAACATAACACCAACTGCTTTTGCAGGAAAACTTTTTGAGCATTTTGCCGGAAAGAAAAACCCTTTGGAAGTAGCTCAAGAAGTGCTTAAAGAAGAGATACAAAGAAAGTTTGCTTAGAGTAATAAAGTTAAGTGCTTATTCGTTGTCATAAATAGAAAAAAATATATTAATAACTCATATTAATAATTAAAATATGAAAACAGATATAACAATATGTTTAGGGAGTTCTTGCTTTTCAAGAGGAAATGGCAAAAACCTTGAAGTAATTCAAGAATACATAAAGACTAAAGGCCTTGAAGCTGAGGTAACTTTTAAAGGGCAGCTATGTTCTGAAAATTGTTCTAAGGGACCAATGTTAATAATCAATGGTCAATCTTATTATGAAGTTAACAAGAATAAACTAATTGAAATATTAGAAAAGGAGCTAAACAATCATGAATAAATTATCAGCAATTTATACTGAAAAGAACGATTGTCAGGATTGTTATAAATGTGTAAAGAATTGTCCTGTTAAAGCTATTAAATTAGAAGATAGTTCTGCTTCTGTTATTCCTGAGTTATGTATTTACTGTGGGAAATGTACTCAAGTATGTCCTGCAAATGCAAAAAAGGTTAGAGATGATTTGCCTTTGGTAAGGCAAGCCCTAAAAAAAGAAAAAATCATAGTTTCTCTTGCTCCAAGCTATATAAGCGAGTATAATAATGAAGATACTAGTAAAGTTATTGCTGCATTTAAAGAAGCAGGGTTTTTTGGAGTGAGTGAAACTGCATTAGGGGCAGAAAAAGTTGCCTTAGACACAAAAACTTGGCTTGACAAACAAGAAAATGGAGTATATATTTCATCGTGTTGTCCTTCTGCTGTTCTCCTTATTAACAAATACTATCCTGAACATAATAATGCTATTGCTCCTATATTTTCTCCAATGGTTACACATGCAAAATATCTAAAAGAGATATATCCTGACTCAAAAGTTTTATTTGTGGGTCCTTGTATTGCCAAGAAAGAGGAGGTTAAACAATTTGGAGATATTATTGACTATGTGCTATCATTCAAAGATATTAAAAATCTTTTTGATGATATGGGTATATTCTTTGAATTTATGAAGCCTAAAGAAGACGATGTCTTTATTCCAATGAGGGCAAATAAGGGAAACTTATATCCTATTGACGGAGGAATGCTAACATGTATGATAGATTCTATTAATTCTGATGTTGACAGAATAAATCATAACTCTGTTAAAAAAGAACCTATACGATATATGACTTTCTCCGGTGTTAAAAACTTAATGGAGATAATGAGAGATTTTGATAGCATGCATTCTACTGGAAAAACTTTTATTGAGGTTATGACATGTGATGGAGGCTGCATTAAAGGACCTTGTGCTATTAGTGATAAATCATCTGCATCTAAAAGATTAAATGTTTTAGAAAAGGTTAGTGTTGAACCTAGGGATGAAGAGTTGGTTAATAAGTTAAATTCGTTAAATACTGATACCAAATATGATTATATTCCAAAAATAGAGCAAGAAGAATATTCCTTAAATCAAATATATGAAGCTCTTAAAATGGTTAACAAAAAGAGTGAGGCTGATGAATTGAATTGTGGAGGTTGTGGTTATGATAATTGCAGAGAATTTGCTAAAGCTTTAATTACAGGCAAGGCAGAGAATGATATGTGTATTTCATACATGAGAAAAATTGCACAAGACAAAACTAATATATTATTAAAGAAGATGCCTTCTGGCATTGTTATAGTAAATGACAAATTAAAGGTTGTGGATGCTAATAAAAACTTTGCTGATATATTAGGAGATGAAGTAAAGGTTATTTTTGAAGCAAACCCTGGTTTAAATGGCGCTGATATAACAAAACTTATTCCATATCACGGTCTTTTTTCTCAAGTTTTAGAAACAGGAGTAGATATTATTGAACAAGATATTAGAGATGGAGAGCGCTATTATACTTTATCTGTTTTTACAGTTCAAAATCACACATTAGTATGTGGAATTATAAAAAATTTACATGCTCCAGAAGTCAGAAAAGATTTGGTGTTAAATAGAACTAAAGATGTTATTATGGAAAACATGAAGGTTGTCCAACAAATAGCATTCCTTTTGGGTGAAAATGCTTCATACACTGAATCTATGTTAAATTCTATTTTAGAATCGCATTCTGATACGAATGATAACACAAATAACACAAAATAAAAAATGATAGCAAACACAAAGAAGCTTTTTATAGAAGTAGGAAGTTTTCAACACAACAAACATGGAAATTCTGTTTGTGGTGATAGTGTGTTGATGCATAAATCTATTGAAGAGAACAGGACGATAGCAGTAGTTTCTGATGGGCTTGGCTCAGGAATAAAAGCAAATGTTCTTTCCACAATGACAGCCTCTATGGCTCTTAATTTTAGAATCAGAAGAGAACCTATTATCCGAACAGCAAAGATAATTATGGACACTTTGCCTATAGATAGTGTTCGTAATATTAGCTATGCAACATTTACTATTATAGACATTGAATCTAATGGAAAAGCAAAATTTGTTGAATATGATAATCCTGAACTTATATTAATTAGGGATGGTGAGTTATATCAATTAAAAAAAGAAAAGCTAATAATAGCTAGAGATGAAAAATCAGAAGACTCAAATAACAATAATGATAGAGCTATATTACTATCTGATATATACCTGCAAAAAGAAGACAGAATTATTTGCTTCTCAGATGGAGTAACTCAATCAGGTATAGGGAATATGGAAATGCCTTTTGGCTGGGGAAATAATGGTGTTAATAAATTTATTATTGATACTTTACAAGAAGACCCATATATTTCAGCTAGAGAACTATCAAGGAAAATTGTAAAACAATCTGAATTTAATGATATTTTCAAACCAAAAGATGATACGAGCTGTGTAGTATTATATGTAAGAGAGCCAAGAAAACTTTTGATTTGCACAGGTCCTCCTTTCAAAGAGGAAGATGATAAATATTTAGCAGATATAATTAAAAATTATAAGGGGAAAAAGATAGTGTGTGGAGGCACAACCTCAAAAATAGTCTCAAGAGAATTAAATCTTGAAATAGAGGTTGATTTAAAAGATGTTGTTTCTTCACTTCCTCCAGTATCAAGAATGAAAGGCATTGACTTGGTTACTGAAGGTATAATAACATTAGGCTCTCTTACAGAAATATTAGAAAGTGAGATACCATATAATGACCAAAAAGGAGCTGACTGGGATATTTATAGGATGATACTTGATGCTGATGTTATTGATATTGTTGCAGGGACAAAGATAAATATAGCTCATCAAGACCCAACTCTTCCTGTTGAACTTGAAATACGAAGAAATGTAGTAAAAAAACTTGCTCAACTATTAGAAAAGCAATATATGAAAAGTGTTAATTTAAAATTTATATAAACAACCAAAAACAAAAATAGTTATGTTACATGTAAGAATATGTGTTGGAACTTATTGTTATATTACAGGAAGTTCTGATTTGATAAAATTAAAAGACAGACTACCTGAAGAAATTAAAGACAAGGTGTCATTTATTGGCTCTGCTTGTTTGGGCTGTGATGAAAATGAGGAAACTCCTAATCCTCCTTATGCTAAAGTAGGAGATGTATTGATAAAACAATGCAATGAAGAAAAATTATTAGATGAAATCTATTCTCAGCTTGGCTTAGAAAGATAAACATTAGTTATTAATATTAAATAATTATTTACTATGGCAATTAATAATGCAGTAGAAATACGAAGGGATATTATCTATCAACTATCTAAATTAATACTCGAAAACAAGGTTATAGAAAAAATAGATAGAATACCTTATGAAATGCGTCCAAGAGATTCTGCAAAAACAAGATGTTGTATTCATAAGGAAAGAGCTGTCATAAGATATAAACTTATGGCATTATTGGGATATAATATATATGACGAGGTAGATGAACTAACTCCTCTTTCTGAATATGCTAGAAGAGCAATAGAAAGAAAAGAAACCTCTGATGTTATGATGACTGTTGTTGATGAAGCTTGTTCTTCTTGTGTTAAAAGCAGTTATATGGTTACAAATTTATGTAGAACATGTGTTGCAAGACCATGTACCTATGCTTGCAAGAAAGATGCAATAACTATTGGAGAACATCAAGCTGTAATTGACCCATCAAAATGTGTTAGCTGTGGATTATGTAAAGAAGCTTGTCCATTCCATGCTATAATATATCAACCTGTTCCTTGTGAGGAATCTTGTCCTGTAAATGCAATTTCAAAAGATGAAAACGGAATAGAACATATAGACCCAGATAAATGTATTTATTGTGGTAAATGTATGGTTGCTTGTCCTTTTGGTGCTATAATGGAAAAAACCTTTATGGTTGATGTGTTTAAGGAAATAACTGATGGAAAAAAGGTAGTTGCTATAGTAGCTCCATCGTTAGGAGGTCAATTTAAGAATGATTATAGAAAAGTTTTGTCAGCAATCAAACAATTGGGCTTTGATCAAGTGGTAGAAGTTGCAAAGGGTGCAAATATTACAACAGAAAATGAAAGAGAAGAATTAATAGAACGTTTGCATGAAGGAGCTCCTTTTATGACAACTTCTTGCTGTCCTTCATGGATGAATTTAGTATATAAACATATTCCTGAAATAAAACCTTATGTGTCCACAACTTCCTCACCTATGGTATATACTGCAAAATTAGTAAAGGAAGCTGATCCTAATTCAATAACTGTTTTCTTTAGCCCTTGTGTTGGAAAAAGAAGTGAGGCATTTAGAACAAAAGAAGTTGACTTTGTAATAACTTATGAAGAACTTGAAGCATTGTTCAAGGCATCTAATATTAATATTGATGATTGTGAGCCGTTAGAACTTGATTCTTCAATTTCTGGACACGGAAGAGGTTTTGCAATGATTTCTGGAGTTGTAGAATCAGTAAAACAAACTTTACCTGATGCTTCTATTGTTAATGAAATAGTTATTGATGGATTAAACAAATCTAGCATTAGACAACTTAAACAATATGCTCAAAAAGGAGAATGTCCTGGTAATTTTATTGAGATAATGTCTTGTCCTGGTGGTTGTGTAAATGGTTGCGATACTATAAATAATCCAAAAACAGCGGCACGTACAATACTTACTCAAGTTAAATAATTTTTTATGGCAAGACCTAAAACAAAAGATGAATTGTTACAAGCAGGGAAGGATAATTTCAAGCAATTATTTGATATTATTAATTCTATGACTATAGAAGAACAAAGAAAAAACTTTGTTTTTGAAGATAGAGATAAAAATATTAAAGATGTTTTGGTACATCTTTTTGAATGGCATGTATTATTATTGAATTGGATTAATTCTAATCAATCTGGTAAAAAAGCAAACTTTCTTCCTGAGCCATATAATTGGAAAACTTATTCAGAAATGAATATTAAGTTTTGGGAAAAGCATAAAGATACACCTTATGAAGAAAGCATAAAGCTTGTAAACCAAAGTCATTTAGAAGTACTACAAATTATAAATAATTTTTCTAATGAAGAGTTATTCACTAATAAATATTTTGATTGGACGGGTTCCACAAGTTTAGGAAGTTATTGTGTTTCTGCGACATCAAGTCATTATGATTGGGCTATCAAAAAAATAAGAAAACATAAGAAAAGTCTTTAAATAGTTATTAAAAAACAATAAGAATATTATGACTGTAAAAGAATTAAAAGAGAAATTAAATCTTAAGGTTGTCTCTGGAGAAAACGGATTGGACAGAATTATTGAAGGTGGTTATACTTCTGACCTTTTGAGTGATGTTATGGGAAATGCTGAAATGAACCAGTGTTGGATAACTTTACAAACTCATAAAAATATTATGGCGATTGCATCTTTAAAAGAACTTGCATGTATCGTTTTAGTAAAAGACCTTGAGCCTAATCTAGATACCATTGAACAAAGCAACGAGGAAGGTATCCCTATTCTTTCATCTTCAAAAGAAGCCTTTGAAATAACAGGAGAGATATATTCATTACTTAAATAAATTATGCAATCCTTCAAAGCAGATTTGCATATCCATACTGTTCTTTCGCCTTGTGGAGATTTAGAGATGAGTCCCACAAATATTATTACTAAAGCGAAGGAGTTAGGATTAGACTGCATTGGGATAACAGACCACAACTGCACCTTGCACTCCAAATTAGCTAAACGTTTGGGTAAAGAGCAAGGTGTTTTTGTTATTATGGGGGCTGAGGTAACCTCAAAGGAGGAAGCACATTGTCTATGCTTCTTTGAAGATGCTGAAAACTTAGATAAGTTTCAGATTTGGTTAGATGAAAAACTCCCTAAGATAGAACTTGATGAGGATAAGTTTGGCTATCAACTTGTGGTTAATGAAGAAGAAGAGATAATTGACCAAAAAGAATATCTTCTAATCAGTGCAATTGATGCTGATTTAGATGAGATATATGAAAAGGTGCATTCACTAAATGGACTGTTTATTCCTGCACACGTCAATAAAGGAGCAAACAGTTTGACTTCTCAACTAGGTTTTATTCCTCCAGATATTAAAGCCGATGCTTTAGAAATATCTCGTCATGTATCCAAAACAAACTTTATTAAAAAGAACGCTTACCTTAAAAGATTTCAATTCATACAAAGCTCCGATGCCCATTTGATTGATTGTGTTGGAGAAACATATTGTAATCTTATCATGAAAGAACTTTCCTTTGAGGAATTTCGCAAAGCAATCAAAGGAGAAGATGGACGTTATATTGAAACAATAATAGAATAAGACAATGAAAGACCTTTCACTACATATTATGGATTTGCTCCAGAACTCAACAGTGGTTGATTCCACCCTTATCACTCTTGATATAAAGGATAGCCTTAAAGAGAATGTGTTTAAATTTACAATAACCGATAATGGAAGAGGAATGAGTAAAGAGTTTTTAGCTAAAGTTACAGACCCTTACAGCACAACACGTAAAACAAGAAAAGTAGGTTTAGGCTTGCCTCTAATAAAGATGAATTCTGAAAGCTGTAATGGAGGATTTAATATTGAAAGTGAACTTGGCAAAGGTACTAAGTTAAGTTTTTGGTTTGAACATAATCATTTAGACCGTCCTCCAATGGGAGATTTGGCAGGAGTTTTTGTTTTGATCATCGCACAAAATGAAGATATTCGCTTTAAGCTAAACTACCAAACCGATATTGACACCTTTGAATTTGATACCCTTGAAGTGAAAGAAGCTTTAGATGGAATGTCCTTAAATAATATGGATATAATTAAGATGCTTCGTGAAATGATAGAAGAAAATCTTAAAGATATTAAAGCAAACGAATAGATAAAAAATAAATAACATTATGACTTTAGAAGATAAAATAAATTCTGATATTAAGGAGGCAATGCTTGCTAAGGATAAAGCTAAATTGGAAGCACTTCGTGCTGTTAAGGCTGCTGTTTTGTTAGTTAAAACAAGCAAACCTCAAGGAGAAGAAATAACTCCTAAAGAAGAGATTCAAACCCTTCAACGCCTTGTAAAACAAAGAAAAGAAGCCTCACAAACCTATAAAGAACAAAATAGAGAAGACCTCTATAAAGAAGAAATATTTCAATTGGAGATAATAGAAAAGTATTTACCAAAGCAACTCTCCGAAGAAGAAATTAGAGAAACTCTAAAAACAATTATCTCCTCTCTTGGAGCAACATCACAAAAGGATATGGGCAAGGTTATGCAAACAGCACAAAAGACCTTTGCTGGACAAGCTGACAACAAAATAGTGTCACAGATTGTTAAAGAGCTTTTAGGATAAATTTTTATCTATTCTCTAATTTAGGATAAGTTAGACTTATTTTCAAATAAGCTTTTTATCTTATTATTTAGTATATATGTTTAGTTTTATGTATTTTTGCATAAAAATAAGACTCTTTACATGGAAAATGAACAAATAGAGAAGAAAGAAAGATTTAAAAACTTTAAGAATATATATCTTATTGGAGGAATATTAATTTCAATATATTTATTCTGTCAAATCTTCCCTCCCCTCTTTATTTTGGATACTACAACAATGAAACACTATGTGTTTGCAGTATTAAATGTTGTTGCAATAGTATTTATTTTATTCTACATTAAAAACAAAGAGAACTCAATTCCTTCTTCAATTTTTAGAAATAAAATAAGTTACGCTTGGCTTTTGCTTATACTTATTATGCTTATTTCTTTCTTCCAATCAATGAATATTGCAGAAAGTATTGTTACTCTAAATCGGTGGTTAATAATATACCTACTGTTCATCTACTTTTCCATATTCCTTAACAAGAAGCCTTCACTATTCCAGCATATTATTAATATTACCATAATCATAAGTATAATCAATGTACTTTGGTGTATAATTGCCTACTATGTTGTTGGAGCTCACGTCAACCCAAGACATAACCTATATATAAATGGGTTTTATGGGAATAAGAATATATTCGCAGCAGCAATACTTTTTAAACTTCCATTCTTATACTATGCTTTTATCTTCAGAAAAAACTGGACAAAATGGCTTTCTCTATTTCTTATATTTAGCTTAACTTTTTGTCTTGTTATACTTAGTGCAAGAACAAGTTTTATAGGGTTGGTATTGCAGATAGTTTTACTGCTTGGCTTTTCATTATTTATTATCTTAAGGCTTAAAAAGTCAAAGAAGATATTAATACTATCTTTAATAATCACCACCTCTTCCCTATTGGGATTCGTTGGAGGAGACAGGTTTTTGAAATATAATTTTAATAAGTATTGCAAAAAAAGTAATATCGCTGAAAAATACGATTTAACAGAAGACACATACTCTGTTTCAAATAGATTAAAATCCATTGAGGAAGGCAATAGTAAGGGAAGGTTAATTATTTGGAAAAACACAATTGCAATAATAAAGGACAACCCTATAAAGGGCTATGGTGTAGGTAATCATAAATTAGCAATAATGAGGGTGGAGACTCCACAGAAACACAATTTCATTGTCAGTGACCACGCTCATAATGACTATTTGGAAATGTGGTCAGAGTTGGGAATATTTGGATTGATTAGTTATTTATTATTATTTACTTCTGCATTTATTTTGTTTATCAAAACTCAGTGGAAACAAAACATTAGTCAAATAACTCGTTTTGTATCCTTTACTGGTCTTTTGTGCGTGGTTACATATATGAATGATGCGATGTTTAATTTCCCTTTGGAAAGAGCAGATTGTCAGCTTTATCTTGCTTTAGGAATGGCATTGATACTTATTTCGTATATAAAGGTAAATAAGGGAAAAAAAGTTAAGAGTACAAAAAAGGTTGTTTTTTATATAATAGGCATTCTTACAATTGGAATTACTACCATTGAAACCATGCACTATATTTCTTCTATTGTTCAAAAGGCAAAGATATTACAGACTAATGGAGATAAGAGCATAAAATATACAGCAGAACAATGGGACAAGCTTTTCCCTCCAATACCTACTATTGATGAAAATGCCAACCCAATAGCTCTAACAAAAGGAATGAGGTTTGCAGCTGAAAAGAAGTTTAGAGAAGCAATAGATGTAATAATTAATGATAACGCCAATCCTTATTTAGCTCTAAAAGAATATCGCTTATCAAATTACTACTATAACTTAAATATGTATGATAGTGCAGAGTATTGGGCAAAGAAATGTATAGCAATGAAATCTTGTTGTTATGACCCTGTAAAGATTTTGGTAAGAATATATTCAAAAGAGAAAAGACACGATATAACTGATACTATCCTTACAAACTATATTTCAAAATACCAATACAATAAGGTAGCATACTTAGACTTGATTAATGCTAAAATAGAGCTAAAACAAAAAGACAATGCTCTAAATGTTATTGATTCTGCTCTTTATTATTTCCCAATGGATATTGAATTAAAGAGAAAAAGAGAGGAAATTTCTAATTCTTCTTTTTTTACAAAACGACGAAACAAAAAAGACTAAGTTTATTTTCAAAAAGACTAAGTTTATTTTCAAAAAAGTTAAGCTTAATTTTCACGTTTCCTGTTCAAATATTTAGAAAATTACTCTTTATTTGAAAAAAAAATGTACCTTTGTATGTTAAATAAGTAATTAAATTGTAAAACAAATAATTTTTAAGCGATGAAAAAAGCAATCTTATCAATCTGTTTAGTGGTAGTGTTGGGCTTATTTGGCTCACAAGTTTACGCACAACAAGGAAAGTTCAAAGGAGTTATTAAATATACCTTAAACTGGGAAGGTGAAGTTCCTCCTGGGGTTCCAACTTCATTTGAAGTAAAAGTTTATGAACAAAAAACCTCTTTCAATAGTGTATTAAGTATGTTCCAAGAACCTACAATAACTAATTCTGAAATAAAGGTTGTTTATTCTATGTTTGACTTTTCTCAAATTCCTGTTGAAGGAGCTACTGGAAAATGGTATATAAAATCAAAGGTAGAAGATAGTGATATTGCAAAAAACAAATACGATTTTACTTCTGAAACAAAAACTATTGCAGGAAAAAACACAAAGAAGGTTAATGTTACTTTCAAATCCGATGATGGAACAGAAAAGAAAGAAACTATTTGGGTTTGTGATGAAATAGGTCCTAATATGGATATGTATTTCTACCCTGGCTTAAAAGGTTTTCCATTTGAATTTCCTGTTGAAGTAGAGAAGTTCAAAATAAACTTTGTTGTGAGTGAGATTATTGAAGGCAAGGTAAAAGAGGCTGATATGTTACTTCCAACAGGTTACGAAGAAGTTTCACAAGAAGAGTTTACTGAAATTATCAGTCTTATCATTGAAGCTTTTGGTGGTGGACAAAGCGATGATATATAATTCTTATAGAAAAATTATTTTATAAGTGAAACAAAAGAGAAAGAAAAAGGCTACAGATAACGACTTAAAAAAAGACATAAGGGAAAAGCCCTCACAAAAAGAAAAGCCTATTCAAATGGCTAATTCAGTATTACATAGTGAGGTTTTTATTAGGGTGCTTGGAACTTTCTTTGTGCTTTTGTCTGTTTTTTTGCTTTTTTCTTTTATCTCTTTTTTTATTTCCTGGACAATAGACTATAATATTGTCAAATCTTCTTCTGCAATTGATATATTTGTAGGCAATAAAGAAATTAAGAATTGGGGTGGAACTATTGGTGCTTTTCTTTCTCACGTTCTTATTGTTTCTACCTTTGGAGTTGCTGCTTTTGGATATATCCTTATCATAACACTTATTGGGTTAAAACTATTTGGAGTTAAGATTAGCCAGTTTTGGAAAATTATTATTTACACATTAATAATAATGTTATGGCTATCTGCCGTAATAGGATACTTTGTTTATTTCTTTAACCTTGAAAACTATTTTGAATTAGCAGGAGTTGTTGGAGTTTCCATTAACTCTTGGCTTCATGCCTTTGCAGGAAATGTTGGAGCAGTAATAATATTGTTGTTCTTTACTATAACTCTTCCTATGCTTATGTTTGGAGTTAAGTATTCTTTTATGGGAAAACTTTTTGAGAAGAAACCAAAGAAAGAAAAGGAAGTTGAACAAACAGAAGAAATAAATAGCAAAATTGAGGAAAAACCAAAACCTGAAGAAAAGGAAATAGAACCTGAAGAAAAAGCTTTGGACTTTGAAGTTAAAGCTTCTAATATTGAGAGGCAGGAACTAAAAAACAAAGACGAATTAACCGATAAGGAAAAAGAAGAACTATTACAATTTGAAGTAAAAGTAGGTGTTAGCAAAGATAATACTCAAAGAGAGTTCCAACCAATTATTACTCCAAAAGAAGAATTGGAAATAAAGCATAACAAATTACCTAAAGAAACTCCTTTAAGAGATAATAGTGATAATATAGATTTTGAAATTGATACCTCTGTTAAAAATATCATTAATGAAGAATTAGAAGATGAAGACATTATCGTAGAGGAAACTATTAAGAGAAATGATATTAACACCATTTACGACCCTAAGGAAGACTTATCTTCTTTCGTTCTTCCTTCAACGGATTTCTTAATTAATTATGAAGAAAAGAATATTGAAGTAAAGCAGGAGGAACTTGTTGCCAATAAGGACAGAATTGTAGATACTTTAAAGAATTATGGTATTGATATTTCTAAGATTGTTGCAACACCAGGCCCAACAGTAACTCTTTATGAGATTGTACCTGCCCCTGGGATAAGGATTTCAAAGATAAAGAACCTTGAAGATGATATTGCTCTTAGTCTTTCTGCACTTGGAATACGTATAATAGCACCAATACCAGGAAGAGGAACAATAGGGATAGAAGTTCCTAATCAACATCCTCAAGTTGTTTCAATGAGAACAATGCTCAACTCTCCTGAGTTTATCAATTGCAAATACGAACTCCCTATTGCTATTGGTAAGACTATTTCAAATAATCCTTATGTTGCAGACCTTACAAAGATGCCTCACCTTCTAATGGCAGGAGCAACAGGACAAGGAAAATCAGTTGGACTAAATGCAATAATTACCTCTCTTCTCTATAAGAAACATCCTGCCGAACTTAAGTTTGTAATGGTGGACCCTAAGAAAGTGGAGTTATCTCTTTACACAAAGATAGAAAGACATTATTTGGCTAAACTTCCCGATTCCGATGAAGCAATTATAACAGATACAAGAAAGGTTGTTAGAACACTAAACTCTCTTTGTATTGAAATGGACCAAAGATATGATTTGTTGAAGAATGCACAAGTGAAGAATATTAAAGAATACAATCCTAAATTCTGTTCAAGAAAACTTAATCCAGAAGAGGGGCATCGCTATCTGCCGTATATTGTTTTAATTATTGATGAGTTTGCCGATTTAATTATGACAGCAGGCAAGGAAATAGAAATGCCTATTGCTCGTTTGGCACAGCTTGCACGTGCTGTTGGAATACATCTAATTATTGCAACACAACGTCCTTCAGTAAACATTATTACAGGTATTATTAAGGCTAACTTCCCTGCAAGAATTGCATTTAGGGTAACCTCAAAGATAGACTCACGTACTATTCTTGATGCTTCAGGAGCAGACCAGTTAATAGGACGAGGAGATATGCTTCTTTCTGCAAATAATGATATGATACGTATTCAATGTGCTTTTATAGATACTCAAGAAATTGAGCAGATGGCAGAGTTTATTGGTAACCAAAGAGGATACCCTGACACCTTCCTTCTTCCAGAGTATATTGATGAGAATGCAGAGCCTAACAAAGAGTTTGACCCAAGACAGATTGATGATAAATTTGAAGAGGCAGCAAGGATTATCGTTGCACTCCAACACGGCTCAACTTCTATAATTCAACGCAAACTATCTCTTGGCTACAATAGGGCAGGAAGAATTATTGACCAGCTTGAAGCTGCAGGAATTGTTGGACCATTTGAAGGCTCAAAAGCAAGAGAAGTTAAAGTGAAGACAGAGGCAGAACTTGAAGAATTATTAAAAGAGTATTTAGGAAGATAAGATTATGAAGAAAGTTGTTTTAGTATTATTTGTTTTAGCAAGTAGCTTAACCATTGCCCAAACAAAAATTAAAGACGGAGTTGTTATTGACCAAAGAGCAGAAAAGATAATCACACAAGTTGCTCAAAAGCTAAAAGCGGACTCCCCTGTTAGCATTTCCTTTTCTTTTATTGAGAAAGGAGTAAAGACAATAGGACAAAAAGGAGAATTTAGTTTTAATGGAGATAAATACTTTGGTCATTTTATGGGCAATAATATATTTTGCGACGGGAAGTCCATTTGGATTTATCAGCAGGAAACAAATGAAGTAACGATAAACAGCGTTGAAGAGACACAAAACGAAATCCTTAATATATCAAAGTTTATTGCTGAAGCTAACTCTAAGTTTCGTCCAAAGCTTATCAGAGAAGAAAACGGCAACTATGTTATAGACCTTACACCAAAAACCAAATCGGAGTTCTCAAAGATAAGACTCAAAACAAATATCAAAACAAATAGGATTTCTTCAATTGAAGTAAGCTATCGCTCTTCAAGTTCCTACGTATATAGTATAACAAACTATAAAGCAAAAGTTCAGCTGAAAGATAGCGACTTTATATTTAACAAACAGAACTTTCCTAATCCTGTTATTGTAGATTTAAGATAAAGAACTTTCTTACTTTTTCTTTTTATTATTATTCTTTTCTTTCATCTTAGGATGTCGTCCTCCACGATAGTAGAGTTTTGACCAATACTTGTCATTCAAACTCGTAATCACAACACCTTGCGAGGTGGAAGTGTGAACAAAGGTATTATCTTTGAGATATATCCCAACATGATTTACCCTATTGTTCTTCCTGAAGAAAACCAAATCACCCTCTCTAAGATTAGCCTTTGAATCTACGGCTTCAACCAATTTCTCCATCTCCGAAGCCGAACGAGGAAGCATTATTCCATACACTTCCTTATATACATTTTGAACAAAACCACTACAATCCACTCCCTTTTTGGAGTTTCCTCCCATGCGATGAGGCACTCCAAGCCAGCTTTCATAATAATTTGCCAATACCTTATCCTCTACCCTAACCTCTTCCTTATTAATTGGCTTTGAAGTGTCTCTTTCATTATCAAACTCTATATCCCAAGCACTCTCCTCATAAGCTGGTTTCCTCATTAAAGAACAGCTTGAAAAGGAAATAACCAAGACTATATATATAATGTATAAAAAATACTTCCTCATTAAACTCCTATTGCGAAATTTCCTTAAAGCCCTTACCTAAAATTTCACTGCTATCAATAACATTAATGAAGGCATTAGGCTCAATTTCCTTAATACCTTCCTTAAGTTTAACAAACTCTGTTCTTGAAACAGTGGTATAGATAAGCTTTCTTTCTGAACCTTGGTACATTCCCACACAATTTATACAAGTACCTCCACGATTCAAATCATTTAATATAGCATTGCGAACCTCATCGTACTTATCGCTAACAATAAATAAAGTCTTATAAGTCTTAAACCCTTCAATAACCACATCAATAATTTTACCTTCAATAAATATCAACAATATAGAGTAAATAGGTAAACGGAATTGACCAAAAGCAAATAAAGTAGTAAGAGTAATGGTAGAGTCAACAATAACAACAAGGGTACCAAGTGATATTTTGGTATATTTATTAAGTATCATTGAAATAATATCACTACCTCCAGAGGTTGCACCAGACTTAAATATCATACCAATTGCCAAACCATAAACCAAACCTGCAACAAGAGTATTGAGAAAATAGTCAGGCACAAAGTTCAATTCACCAGCCACAGGATTAGCAATAAAACCATCGTGAATGATAGGGTCGTAACCCCAAGTAGATTCAATAACCCATACAAAACCCAATATCAAAAAAGTAGAGACCACAGTTTTTATTCCAAAACGAGGTCCCAATATCCAAGTACCAATCAAAAGCAAAGGAATATCCATACAAAAAGCATAGTAACTAATCTTCCAAGGCCAAAGCGTGTTGAACACATTTGCCAAACCATAAGTTCCACCTGGAGCCAAACGATAAGGATTAACAAGCATTACATCTCCAGCAGCAAACAAAAAGCTACCAATCACAATCAAGGCATAAGCCTTAAACCATTGTTTAGAAAACAATTTTTCATTCTTTTCAGTACTCATATTTCTCTATTATTATTTTATTAAATTAAAAGTTTGCAAAGATAAAACAAAAACCCATTCAAACAAAATTAGAAATTAATCATTAAATTTACCGCTTATTGTAACATATTAAGGTAAATAGTAGTATCTTTGTGCGATTTTCATTAGATGTTTTAGATATTTATGAGAAAGATTTACTCCATTTTATTATTGATGCTCTTGCCTCTTTACCTGCTTTCGCAGGATGTTGACCCAAAGGTTAGGCTTAGGTTTGATTCTCGTTTTGATTATACTATTAAAGCCTTTAGCTCTATAAATAATAGTCCTCTTTCAAGTTTTGATGGGAAATTCCTTAACATTTTGCTTGACGGAAAGATTAATGAAAAGTTCTCTTATAACTATCGCCAAAGGTTAATATTAGATGGGTTGAAGGATTACAGGAGTTTCTTTAATGCTACTGACTGGATTTACCTTACATACCATATTAATAATAACTTTTCTTTTTCAGCTGGTAAGCAGGTGGTAGCTATTGGTGGTTATGAGTATGATGCTGCTCCTATTGATGAGTATTTCTGGTCTGAATTTTGGGATAATGTTATTTGTTATCAGTTTGGTGCTACTTTGAACTTTAAGTCAGATAATGAAAAGCATATCTTGGGCTTTCAGATTGCCAACTCTCCTTTCTCAAAGAAATCTCTTGAAAGCTTATATGCCTATAACTTGATTTGGTATGGGAATATGGATTGGTTTAAGACTATCTATTCGGTGAATATGATGGAATATGAAAATGAAGAGTTTATTAATTATATTGCTCTTGGGAACAGGTTTGAGGTTAGCAACTTTGCTTTGGAGCTTGATTTGATGAACAGATATTCTCCAAGACAAAGGGATTTCTTTGCTGATTATAGTATTATCGGGAAATTAAATTACAGGTTATTTGACAAGCTAAATGTTTTTTTGAAGAGTGGTTATGATATTAACAAGGCTCAAAAGCCTTATTCTTCGTTTATTTATGATAGGTTTGTGGTGCCTGGCACGGAGTATTTTTTCTGTGGTCTTGGCTTGGAATACTTCCCAATAAAGAACAGTGATGATGTTAGGGTTCATGCCTTTTGGGCAGCAAATAATGAAACAGATTACCAAACCTTTAATATAGGACTTCGTTTTAGGATGAAGGTGTTGGAAAGATAGAATAATTAGAAAGAACAAATAAATACATTAATATAATATGAAGTATAAATCTCTAAAGTTTTTGACAAAAAGAAGAATTGAGGCAGTAATTTTTCTTTTAGTATTCTTCGGTATCTTTGGTTATATCTCCCGTATTATGGGATTACCAAATATGTTGAATACAATTATGCAAACATCGTATAGCCTTTTGATTGAAACGGTTCTTTACATAATGGGTATAACTGTTCTTTCGGGAGCATTGAGTAAGCTCTTGACAGAGTTTGGGGTTGTTCGTTTGTTGGAAGTTATTCTAAAACCACTAATGAAACCCTTATATAATTTGCCAGGTGTTGCCGCTTTGGGTGCTGTTTTGACTTTTCTTTCGGACAACCCTGCAATCATATCTTTAGCAAAGGACAATAATTTCAGCAAATACTTTAAGAAATATCAATTAATATCTCTTACCAATTTTGGTACTGCCTTTGGAATGGGATTGGTTGTTATTATCTTTATGACAGGTAAGGGTTATGCTGGTGCTGCTGTTGTTGGCTTGGTAGGTGCTGTTATTGGAAGTATTATATCCTCTCGCTTAATGCAAAGGTTTACCTTAAAGAGTTTTCCTGGCTACAAAACAGAAGTGGTTGAAGGTGGAGATGAACAAAAAATCTCTTTTAAGTCTGAAGGCAATCTTTTCCTTAGAATACTAAACTCTATCTTAGACGGAGGAAAAACAGGTGTTGATTTGGGACTTGCCATTATCCCTGGTGTTCTTGTTATCTCTACCTTTGTTATGATGCTTACTTTTGGAGCTTCTGCTGAAGGCTATACAGGCAAGGCTTATGAGGGAGTTGCTCTCTTGCCTTATCTTGCAGGAAAAATAAACTTTGTATTTGAATGGTTGTTTGGCTTTACTAATCCAGAGTTAATTGCTTTTCCTATCACCGCTCTTGGTGCTGTTGGTGCTGCCTTAGGTTTGGTTCCTAAATTCCATGATGCTGGATTGCTTGATGGAAATGCTGTTGCTGTTTTTACTGCAATGGGAATGTGTTGGAGTGGATACCTAAGCACTCATACTGCAATGTTAGACTCTCTTGGTTATAGAAACCTAACAGGCAAGGCTATTCTTTCACACACGATTGGAGGACTGTTTGCAGGAATTGCAGCCCATTGGCTTTTTGTATTAATAGGTTTGTTTTAATATGGCACTACTTGCTCACTAAATAAGTCAAGCATTCTTTTAGGCTATCTTCCCAATGAGGTATTGAAACACCTAAGTATTTCTTTGTTGTACCCTTATCCAAAACACTATATACAGGTCTTTCTGCTAAGGTAGGATATTCTTTTGATAGTATAGGATTAACCTTACAGCTAAGGTTGTTGAGTTCCATTATCTTTTTTGCAAAGTCATACCAGCTACAAACTCCTTCATTGCTATAATGCAGGATTTCCTTTGTGGAAGAGTTTGACTTAAGAAGAGCTTCCATAATAGCCTTAGCCAAATCCCTTGCATAAGTAGGCGAACCTATTTGGTCGTAAACAACATTTAAGCTTTCTCTTTCTTTACCCAAACGCATCATTGTCTTGACAAAATTATTCCCATATTCGGAGTAAAGCCACGCAGTGCGTATAATAGTATAAGTATTTGCATATTCTTGAATATTCTTCTCGCCTTCAAGTTTGGTTTTCCCATAAACTGACTTAGGGTTTGTTGCTTTGTCTAATGGAGAAATAGGAGTATTCTTTGAATTATCAAACACATAATCTGTTGAGATATGTATTAGGTGAATATTTCTTTTTGAGGCTTGAATAGATAGGAGTTTTGGAGCATTAGCATTAAGATTATAAGCCTTTTCTTGTTCTTCTTCTGCCTTATCAACCGCAGTATAGGCAGCACAATTAATTATTGAAGATATATTATGCTTATCCAAAAAACTATTAATACCCTCTTCTGAACAAATATCCAACTCTTCATAGTCTGTAAAGTAAAACTTATAGTTGGGATAGTTCACACTAATATCCTTTAAGCAAGAACCAAGCTGCCCTTTTGCTCCTGTAACTAATATCTCTTTCATATTTTATTATTTTGTTCCTATTCCTTCGTAATAAAACCCTAATTCTCTTAGCTCATCTCCATCATAAATATTTCTTCCGTCCAAAAGAACTAACCCTTTCATCAATTCCTTCGCTCTTTTCCACGATGGCAAACGGAACTCTTTCCATTCGGTTAAAAGAAGTAAGGCATCTGCTCCTTCCAATGCTTCATAAGGGTCATTACAATAATCTATATTTATGTTTGGTAATCGTCTTTTGGTTTCTTCCATTGCAATAGGGTCATAGGCTTTAATCTTGCAACCTTCCTTTGAGAGTGCTTCAAGTATATATAACGAAGGTGCTTCTCTCATATCATCAGTTTCGGGCTTAAAAGACAAGCCCCAAATAGCAATTGTTTTATATTTTAATGAAGGGTAAATCCTTTTGAGTTTATGGAAAAGAACAAGTTTTTGCTCATTATTTCTTTCTTCTGCTGCCCTAATAACTTTTAGTTCTACATTATTCTCTAACCCAGTTTTATAAAGAGCCTTTACATCCTTTGGGAAGCAAGAGCCTCCATAGCCTATGCCAGAATAAAGAAACTTACTGCCTATTCTTGGGTCGCTACCAATACCTTTTCTTACCATAGTAACATTTGCCCCAACCTTCTCACAAAGATTTGCAATCTCATTCATAAAACTAATCCTTACAGCAAGCATAGCATTAGCAGCATACTTAGTCATTTCAGCAGAAGGAACGTCCATATAAATAATATTATGCCCATTAAGAGTAAAAGGCTTATAGAGTTTATCCATTAATTCCTTTGCCCTTGCAGATTCAACCCCTACAACTATCCTGTCAGGGAACATAAAATCTTTTATAGCATTCCCCTCTTTCAAAAACTCAGGATTGGAAGCAATATCAAAATCTATATTCTTTCCTCTTTTGTCCAATTCATCTTGAATAGCTCTCTTAACCTTTTGAGCAGTGCCTACAGGAACTGTACTTTTGGTAACAATCAAACAATATTCTTCAATAGTTTCGCCAACCTCTTTAGCTACATTCAAAACATATTGTAAGTCAGCACTACCATCTTCATCAGAAGGAGTACCCACAGCACTAAAAACCACACTTGCATCTTTCAAAGAATCCTTTAATGAAGTTGAGAAACTAAGCCTTTTCTTTTCAACATTTCTTTCAATCATTTCATCTAATCCAGGCTCATATATTGGGGAAATAC
>CAYFWD010000018.1:0-29544 GCA_964346795.1 uncultured Bacteroidaceae bacterium | reverse complement strand
CTGCTAAGGCATTAACCCCTTCCTGAATACGAGCTCCACCAGAGTCATTAATACCAATAATAGGAACTTTTAACTTCATTGCATGGTCCATAATCTTGCATATTTTCTTTGCATGCATATAACCCAATGAACCACCTGCAACGGTAAAGTCTTGTGCATAAATACATATAGGATACCCATTTATTGTTCCTGTTCCGGTAACAACACCATCTCCTGGAAGGATTTTTTTATCCATATCAAAATCCTTGCCTGAGTGTTGAATGAAAAGGTCATATTCGTGAAAACTTCCTTCGTCTAAGAGCTCCAAGATTCTTTCTCTTGCAGTAAGTTTGCCGGTTGCTTTTTGCTTCTCAACTGCCTTTTCTCCTCCTCCTTGAAGCATAGTTTGCATTCTTGCTTTTAACTCTCGTGTCTTGCTGTTAATTGACATAATTTCAACTATTTATTAAACACTAAATTTAAATTCTAACTTGCAAAAATACATTAAAAATAATACTTATACAAATTTTAGCACTAAATAATACTGTCCTAGAATCAATAAGCGAGTGCAATAGTTAGAAAAACTTCTTATAAAACAATTCTCTTTAATAATTCCAAATGTCTTTAAGGGTATTAATGTCATTAAATATTTAGAGAAAAATAGAAGTAAAGCGACTTTTAAAATTTATCTAGGAGATAATTTTATTTTTCTCCTAGATAATTTTATTTTTGCGAAGTCTTTTTTAATTTAAGTCAAGTCTTTTTTCAAAAAGACTAAGTTTATTTTTCAAAAAGCTAAGCTTATTTTCTAAGTAAAATTAATCAAATCATCATAATTAATAATAAGAGAATAAGAAAAAGTTTATCTTTGCAATATATTAGAAATAATTTAGAGTTAATAAGATGAGTGATATTAAAAAGCTTGCAGGACAGACAGCTATTTATGGGGTGCCAACAATTATTGGGCGTTTTCTTAATTATCTTTTAGTACCTCTTTACACTTATAATATAGCAACTCAAAACTATGGAGTGGTTAGTGAGATTTATGCCTATATATCTTTCTTAATGATTATCCTTACTTATGGAATGGAAACGGCTTTCTTCCGTTATACCCAAACAGAAAAGGATAAGAGAGTGGTTTATAATACTGCAATGCTTTCTCTCTTTGTATCTACTTCGCTTTTCTTAATTATTACCTTTATTTTTATAAACCCTATCTCTTCTGCATTAGAATATTCCGAAAATAAAAACTATATAGTACTCTTTCTTTTAATTCTTGCTCTTGATGCCCTAAGGGCAATACCTTATGCTCTTTTACGAGCGAAGCAAAAGGCAGCAAGGTTTGCAATGATTAAAACAATAGATATTTTCTCCAATATCCTCTTTAACCTATTCTTTATTTTGCTTTGTCCTATTCTTTATAGTAATGGAAATGTTTTTATTACTCCTTGGTTTAACCCTAATGATTTAGTTTTATACATATTCGTTTCTAATTTTCTTGCCTCTTTGATTGCAGCTATTTTACTTTTACCAGAGTATTTGAAGTTTAGTTTTAATTTTAACTTCAAACTCTTAAAGAAAATGCTTGCCTATGGATTTCCAGTTATGATTGGAGGATTGGCAGGAATGGTAAATGAGACATTTGATAGGATTGCATTAAAGCATCTTGTTACCATACCTGAAGGGATTACCGATGCACAAGCAATTAGCGACTATAAGATGAGTCAAATTGGTATTTATGGAGCTTGCTATAAACTATCTATTATTATAAGTCTATTTATTCAAGCCTTTAAGTTTGCTGCTGAACCTTTCTTTTTCTCCAAAATGCAACAAAAAGACGCCAAAGAGTCCTATTCAAGTATAATGACTATCTTTGTTATCTTCCTTTGTGTTATCTTCCTTGTAGTTATGGGATACATTGATATTTTCCAATATTTTATTGGCAAGGATTATAGGGTTGGGTTAAATGTTGTGCCTGTCCTTTTGGGAGCAAACCTCTTTCTTGGCATTTATTATAATCTTAGCATTTGGTATAAGGTTACTGATAAAACAATCTATGGAGCTTACATTGCAATAATTGGAGCAGTGATAACACTTGTACTTAACTATATCTTAGTTCCAATAATGGGATATATGGGAGCAGCTTGGACAACCTTTATTTGTTACTTCACAATAGCTTTAATATGCTATCTAATTGGTCAAAAGCATTATCCAGTAAACTATAATATAAAACATATTTCCATTTATATCCTCTTAGCCTTCTCTCTTTACGCACTAATGCACTTTTTACCAATAGAGAATACCCCAATAAAACTAATAATAAATACAATAATAATCTTATTCTTTATTGCCTTAGCTTATAAACTTGATATAAAGAAATTAATTAAAAAGATATGAAAGTAAGGATTGTAAATAAGTCAAAACATAGCTTGCCTGAATATGCAACAGAAAGTTCGGCAGCTGTGGATTTAAGAGCAAATTTGGAAAATACAATTGTGCTTAAACCTTTGGAAAGAGCAATGGTTGAAACAGGAATATTTATTGAACTGCCAGTAGGATATGAGGCTCAAGTTCGTCCACGTAGTGGATTAGCTGCTAAGAATGGTATAACTGTACTTAACACCCCTGGCACAATTGATGCAGATTATAGAGGAGAAATAAAAGTGATATTAGTAAATCTTTCTAATCAAGACTTTGAAATAAAGGACGGCGAAAGAATTGCACAAATGGTTGTAGCCAAACACGAACGTATTGATTGGGAAGAAACAGACAGCCTTTCCGAAACCCAAAGGGGAGAAGGAGGATTTGGACATACAGGAAGGGAATAAGTAAGGAACGAATCTTAATTTATATATCCGAAATAAGGCAATGCCTTTTGAAGGTCATCGTCAATTTTTAGGAAGATAGAATAGTAGTATTTGTCTTCATATAAAGATTGAGCAATATAGGCTTTCATTAAGAGTAAAATCTCTGACTTTTCTTTTCCTTTTGGAATATCTTCTTTAACTCCATTCTTTATTACATACTCTATCATTGAGTTGAACATTTCTGTATCAACATTAAAGTTCTTCATAAAATCATTTCCGTCAGAATATTTCTTAAAGAGATTACGATGTTTATCAACATAGTCAAAGCAATACTTATAAAGTAAGCCTTTCCTTAGGACTTGGCTATAAAACTCTGACTTCTTATAATTATAGTATGGAAGTTCAATATCAGGTTCAATACCTCCTCCTCCATAAACTACTCTTCCTTTCTTTGTTTTGAATTTTAGACTATCAGGGTGAGCAATAGTGTCTTTGTCTCCCTTGCTCATAGTTGCATATCTATTTACAAAGTCTTCGAAATATTGGTCAGGATTTCCAGAAATATATGGTCTTTGTATGCTTCTTCCTGAAGGGGTATGATAACGAGAAACAGTTATTCTTACAGCAGAGCCATCAGGAAGTAATTTTTGTTCTTGTACTAATCCTTTGCCAAAAGTCCTTCTTCCAATTATCATTGCTCTATCATTATCTTGCAAAGCACCACTAACAATTTCAGCAGCAGAGGCAGACAGCTCATCAATTAATACTATTAATTTACCTTTTTCAAAAACTCCTCCTCGTGTTGCAATAAAATCATCTCTTTCTCTTTTCCTTCCTTGTGTATAAACAATTAAATCACCCAAAGGCAGAAACTCATCAGCAACCCTATATGCTTGCTCCAAGTATCCTCCTCCGTTGCCTCGTAAATCAAAGACCAATTGTTTCATTCCTTTTCTAAGCAAGTCGTGTAAAGCTCTGTTTACTTCTTCAGAGGTCGTTTGTGAAAACTGACTTAGACGTATATATCCTGTTTTATCATCAATCATTCCATGATAATCTACGCTATAAGTAGGGATAATATCTCTTTTTACTTCAAAATTAATTAGCTTTCCTATGCCCTGACGTTTAATACCAAGTTTAACCTTACTTCCTTTATTTCCCTTAAGAAGATGCATAACGTCCTCGTTATCTATCTTCTTTCCTGCCCAAATAGAGTCGTTTATAGTAACTATTCTATCTCCTGCCATTATCCCTGCCTTTTGAGAAGGACCACCTTTAACGGGTTGAATAACTGCAATAGTATCATCAATAATTCTAAATTGAACTCCAATCCCTTCAAAACCTCCGTCAAGAGATTCCTGTTCTCTCTTAAATTGATTTGTTGTTAAGTAGGTTGAATGAGGGTCTAATTGTTGAAGAAAAGAAAGTATAAAATTGTCAGAAAGAGAATCAAAATCAACATCGTCAATATAATCGTCTTCTATAATGTTCATTATATAGGCGAATTTTTGAGCAAGAGCAGTTTTGGAAGATGAAACAAAAGTAGCCTTAGACTCCTTACTAGGAATAATATAATAGCCTAACACTATTCCAATAATTAGAGATATGGCAATAATTAAAGGAGTCCTTGCTCTATTGTTCATTAGTTGTTTGTTTTTTCTTCGTTAGGGTTTTGGGTATTCTCATTATGTTTTTCTGGTTTCATTTGAGGGAAGAAAAGAACATCTTGAATAGAATGTGAGTTGGTCATTAGCATTGCTAAACGGTCAATACCTATTCCCAAACCTGATGTAGGAGGCATTCCATACTCCAATGCTCTAAGGAAATCTTCATCAAGCACCATTGATTCTGTATCGCCTCTTTTTCCTAACTCCAATTGTTCCATAAAACGTTCTCTTTGGTCAATAGGGTCATTAAGTTCGGAATAAGCATTACAGATTTCTTTTCCATTACAAACAGCCTCAAAGCGTTCTACTAAACCTTCTTTTGAACGATGTTTTTTAGCAAGTGGAGACATCTCAATAGGATAATCATAAATAAAAGTTGGCTGAATAAGTTTACTTTCGCAGGTTTCTCCAAAAATCTCATCAATAAGCTTTCCTTTACCCATTGAGTTATCAGTAGGTATATTTAGTTTCTTACAAGTCTCTCTAAGTGCATCTTCATCCATATTTGAAATATCAATGCCTGTAAAGTGTTCAATAGCTTCAAACATAGTATATCTCTTCCAAGGACGCTTAAAGTCAATCACATTTTCTCCAACAGTAACCTTTGTTGTTCCATGTAAGGCAATTGCTATCCTTTCTACCATCTCTTCCACAAGGTCCATCATCCAGAAATAGTCCTTATAAGCAACATAAAGCTCCATTTGAGTAAATTCAGGATTATGGAAACGGCTCATTCCTTCATTACGAAAGTCTTTAGAAAACTCATAAACTCCGTCATAACCACCAACAATAAGTCTCTTTAAGAATAATTCGTTAGCAATACGAAGATAAAGAGTAGTATCCAAAGTATTATGATAGGTTTTGAAAGGTCTTGCTGCTGCTCCTCCATAAAGAGGTTGTAATATAGGTGTCTCAACTTCCAAATATCCTTTTTCATTTAAGAATTCTCGCATAGTATTTACCAAAATAGTTCTTTGAATAAACACTTCTCTATATTGAGGATTGACAATTAAATCTAAATAACGTTGACGATATCTTTGTTCTGGATTAGTAAAAGCATCGTATACTACACCATCTTTTTCTTTAACAATTGGAAGAGGGCGGATTGACTTGGAAAGAACAGTAAGTTCCTTAACGTGAATGGAGATTTCACCCATTTGAGTAACAAAAACATAGCCCTTAACACCAATAATATCTCCAATATCCAAAAGTTTCTTGAAAACAGTATTATACATTGTTTTATCCTCTGCTGGACATATTTCATCTCTCTTAATGTAAAGTTGAATCTTACCAACGCTATCTTGAATAACAACGAAGGAAGCTGCTCCCATTATTCTACGAGACATTATTCTTCCTGCAATACTTACTTCTTGAAACAAAGTATTGTCTTTAGGATAGTTTTCTAAAATCTCTGTTGTCTTAGCATTTACTTCATATAGTGGGGCAGGGTAAGGGTTAATGCCTAAATTACGCAATTGTTCTGCTGCCTGGCGGCGTAATATTTCCTGTTCAGAAAGTTCCATACTCATACTAAAAAATAATATTATAAATAAAGTGCAAAAATACGTGAATTATTGCATTGTTTCTAATTTTTAGATTAAAAAATTAGCATTATGGAGTCAATCATAGGCTTTAGCATTAGAAAAAACTCTTCATTTAGGGGTTGTCTTAGAGATATTTTTTTGTCAAATGTGCTTTAATAAAACATTTTTACTAATTTTGCACTGAAATCAATTCTTTAATTTAAAAACAAAATTGAACATGAAAATTTTACAGGAATTTAAAACATTTGCTATTAAGGGAAATGCTATTGATATGGCAGTGGGTATTATTATCGGTGCTGCTTTTGGTAAGATTATTACCTCTATTGTGAGTGATATTATTATGCCTCCTATTGGTCTTTTGGTTGGTGGTGTAAATTTTACTGACTTAAAGATTGTTTTGAAGGAAGCTGTGGGTGATATGCCTGCTGTTACTTTAAATTATGGTAATTTTATTCAAGTAGCTTTTGATTTTATTATTATCGCTTTCTCTATCTTTATGGTTGTGAAGCTTATTAATGCTGCAAAGAAGAAAGAAGAAAAGAAAGAGGAGGAAAAGCCAGCTCCAGAACCTACTAAGGAAGAGGTATTGTTGACAGAGATAAGAGATATTTTGAAAAATAAATAATCTCCAACACTTTTCTCTATAAAAAATAAGGTTAGATTATTTTAGCCTTATTTTTTATTTCTTTTTAAGAATAGAATAAAATGAAAAAATATTGTTTTTTACTTATTTTATTGTCTTTATCCTTTTTTTCTTTTTCACAAAGTTCCAATGGAGGAAGGTTAATAGGAGGTATGTATTTGAATGCTGGTTATTTGAAAGGTGTTGATGATATTGCTTTGGGGATTGGAGGAAAATTGACTTTTAAGGCTTTTAATAATTTTAGATTTGGCTTTGAGGGTTATGGAAGTAGTGCAACTTATAAGGAAGACGGCAGCTTCTATTCCATTGGTTGGGGAGGAATTTTGAGTGAGTTAGTTATCCCTTATAAGAAATCTAATTTTGTTATTGGTTTAACTATTGGGGGAGGTACTAATAGACAAATGGAGATTTATGTTAATAATAATACTTATGGCAGTCTTGATGTTGTGAAATGGGAAAAGGAAGATGCTTTTATCACAACCCCTTTTATTGCCTATGAATATAGTATTTCTTCCAAGGCTAACCTTAGTGTTAAGTTAGATTATGTAACTTCTCCAACAGGAGGAGTCTTTAACAAAGGTCTAAGACTTTATGTAGGCTGTCTTTTCAATATGCTTAACTAAACAAAAAAGGATTCCATTACTATGAAATCCTTTTGTACATCAGGCCGGAATCGAACCGGCACGAGTGTTACCTCACCAGATTTTGAGTCTAGCGCGTCTACCAGTTCCGCCACTGATGCATTTCGTTTAAAGATTGACTCAAATAAGGGTGCAAAGGTACAAATTTTTTCTTTTTATGCAAATAAAGTGTTGTTTTTTTTCTTATTTCAATTTTCTTCATTAATTTTGCAGTTTCAAAATCAAAACTATATATTTAAGTATTGGCTATGCAAACAAGTAAATCTAAAGACTCTGCATTAATTTTTACAGGAAGAGCAACTGCTTATTTATCAAGAGACATTGCTAGTATTTATGGAAGACCTCTTGGAAATTCACAAGTTCTTCAATATGCTGATGGAGAATTTCAACCTTCTTTTGAGGAAAACATAAGAGGAAGAGATGTTTTTATTATTCAATCTACTTTTGCTCCATCGGATAATCTTATGGAATTATTGATGTATGTTGATGCAGCAAAGAGAGCTTCAGCAAAGAGAATTATTGCTGTTATTCCTTATTTTGGTTTTGCTCGCCAAGATAGAAAAGATAAGCCTCGTGTTCCAGTTACTGCAAAACTTGTTGCAGACCTTTTAACTGCGGTTGGAGTTACACGTGTTATAACAATTGACCTTCATGCAGACCAAATTCAAGGCTTCTTTGATGTTCCTGTAGACCACATTTATGCTTCTTCAATATTTATTCCTTATTTGAGAGGATTGGCAAGTGAGAACTTTAATATAGATGATGTTTTGTTTGCTTCTCCTGACGTTGGAGGTACAAAAAGAGCAAGTGAATATGCTAAGAAGCTAAACTGTGGATTTGTTATGTGTTACAAACAAAGAAACAAACCAAATGAAGTTGGAACTATGCAACTTATTGGAGATGTAACAGGTAAGCATGTAATTTTGGTTGATGATATTGTTGATACAGGCAATACTCTTTGCAAGGCAGCAGAAGTTATTAAGGCAAAAGGAGCAAAAAGTGTTAGAGCAATGATTACTCACCCTGTTTTGAGTGGAAATGCTGTTGAGAAGATTGAAAACTCTCAAATGGAGGAATTAATAGTTACTGATACTATTCCTCTAAAACAAATATCTTCAAAGATAAGAGCTCTTTCTGTTGCACCAATATTTGCAGAAGCAATACGTAGAGTAGAGTTTAATGAATCTATTGCCGACTTTTATGAAATGGCAATAAGCAAAAAAGGATTAACAATTAAGTTTTAAAATAAAATAAGCCCCATTCTAAGGGGAATTAGTAAACAAAAAATAAAATAAAAATGAAAACAGTATCTATGAGCGGTTCTCTAAGAGAGAACGTAGGGAAAAAAGATGCAAAATCTCTTCGCAGAAAGGGATTAGTTCCATGTGTTATGTATGGAGGAGAAGAACAAGTAAGATTCTCCGTTCCTGCAAAAGATTTCAAGCCATTATTATTTACTCCTGACACACATTATGTTGAGGTAAATATTGATGGAAAGAAAACTCTTACCATTCTTCAAGACATTCAATACCATCCAGTAAGTGATGAGGTTATTCATGCAGACTTTTTACGTTTGTTTGATGACAAACCAATTTCAATAGCAGTTCCTGTAAAGACTGTTGGTGTTGCTCCAGGAGTTTTACAAGGGGGAAAACTTGAAATGAAAATCCGTAAGATGAGACTTAAAGGACTTCCAAACGATATTCCTCAATTTGTAGAAGTAGATATAACAAAACTAAAGATAGATCAAAGTATCAAGGTTGAAAATATCAATATTCCAAATATTGAGAAATTAGATGTTAAGTCTAATATTATTGTTATGGTTAAGTCTTCTCGTCAAGCAGTTGCTGATGAACCTGAAGCAGAAGCAACAGCAGAAACTGAAACAAAAGAATAAACTTAATAAAACACAAAATACACAAAATGGCGAGCAGTATTTGTTCGCCATTTTATTTAAAAAAATGAAATACTTAATTGTTGGCTTAGGTAATATTGGCAAAGAGTATGAAAATACACGTCATAATATAGGATTTATGGCTTTGGATTACTTTGCAAAAAGCCAAACAGAGTGTATATTTACTTTAGAAAGGCATGCCTATATTGCCAAGACCAAACATAAGGGCAGGACAATAATTTTAGCAAAGCCTACTACCTATATGAATCTTAGTGGTAAGGCAATAAAATATTGGATGGACAAGGAAGATATTCCTCTTGAAAATACATTAATAATTCTTGATGACATTGCTCTTCCTCTAGGAACAATAAGATTACGAATGACAGGAAGCGATGGAGGGCATAACGGACTAACCCATATAATAGAAACCTTAGGAAATAATAAGTTTAACAGGCTTCGCTTTGGCATTGGAGATAATTTTCCTAAGGGAAGACAGATTGAATATGTTTTGGGGAAATGGGACGAAGGCGAATTGGCAACAATAAATCAAAAGCTTGATACAATAGTTGAAATTATTAAATCCTTTTCTACAATAGGAATGGATAGAACAATGAATGCCTTTAATAAAAAACCTTAAAAATATATTTAGACCTATATTCAAAAAGTAGCCTTTTGCATTTTTTATTCATCAAATAAATAAAATACAGGAAAATAAAACTCAAAAAACTTGCTCATTAAATTTAATAGTGTACCTTTGCAAAGTTTTTGAGTAAGATAAGTCTTTTCATTATAACCTATTTATTCTCTTTAGTAATTTATTTATTCAGGTTAATCAATTCGTTCTAAACAAGATTTCTCCCTCATTTTATTATTTAATACATTTTATATGAACATTTTTGTTTCAAACTTAAGTTATGCAATTAATGATGATGACTTAAGACAAGCGTTTGAAGAATACGGAGAAGTTTCTTCAGCTAAGGTTATTACTGACAAATTTACTGGTCGCTCAAGAGGCTTTGGATTTGTTGAAATGTCTGATGACAACGGACAAAGAGCAATAGAAGAACTTAATGGAGCTTCTTTTGATAAAAAAATTATCAATGTTGCTGTTGCTCGTCCTCGAGAAGACAGAGAAGAGGGAAATCACCGTAATGGTGGATTTAATAGAAACCAAAGAGGTAGGAGTAATTATAATAATAATCGTTATTAATATAAACTATCTCGATAAAAAGACTTATCTTGAATTATTTCTTGATAAGTCTTTTTTTATTGAATTATTATTATTTTTGCACAATATTTTTCCTTAAAAACAATAATAAATATGAATAACGAAGAATTAGAAAACAACCAAAACGTTGAACAAAACGAAGAGAATATTCAAAACGAAGAAATCTCTATAATAGAAGAGGAAACAACTCCTCAAAACCAAGCTCCAACAGAAAAGAAAAAACATTCTCCTTGCCTTATTGCAACAGGAGTTTTGGCAGCTCTATCTTTTATTGGAGTAGTTATTATCTTTATCATGACTTTCTGTTGTAATGGAAGCTCATGTGGAGCATCAAAGACTTCTTCTCCTAAAGCAGTAGTTCAAACAGGCGATTTGAAGATAGCATTTGTTAATACAGATTCCATTTTGGTACATTATGAATATGCAAAAGACTTGGAAAAGGGATTAAAAGCTTTTCAAACCTCATTGGAATCAAACTATCAAGCAGCAGGACAAAAACTTCAAGCCGATTATGAAAACTATTTAAAGACAGGAGACAAACTAACCCTAACCGAACAAAAGAAAAAGGAAGAAGACCTAACACGTCGCCAACAAGAATTTCCAATGCTTCAACAGAAAATGATGGCTCAGTTGCAGGAGCGTCAGCTTGAAGATAACAAAAAGCTACTTGATGCAGTTTATGCCTTTATTAAGGATTATAATTCAAAAAATCAGAAATACAATATTATACTTTCTCGTTCCTATATTTCAAGTGCAGTACTTTATGCCGATGAAGGCTATGACCTAACAAATGAAATAATAGAAGGACTTAACAAAGAATATAAGAATATCAAAGGAAAGTAATCTATATCAAACTATTTTCTGCAAAAGAAAAATAATCTTCATTTTTCCCAAAAATTACATGGTCTAATATTTGGATAGATAGGATTTTGCCAGCATTGCATATCCTTTCAGTTAGAACTTTATCGCTATGACTTGGAGTAAGGTTGCCAGAAGGATGATTGTGAGCAAGGATAATTTTTGAAGAATTGTTTTCTAAGGCAGACTTAAAAACCTTCTTCAAATCAACACTTGACTCACTCCACCCACCTTCGCTAATACATACCTTCTTTATCAACCTTTGCGAATTACTTAAAAGAAGTAACCAAAAACATTCATATTCCAAGTCTATTAAGTCGGAGTATAATATATTGTATGCTTGTTTAGGAGAAGAAATAATTGGCTTGTCTTCTTTAAGAGCTTTTCTACGATTGCCTAATTCTAATGCCGCAACAATATTAATTGATTTTGCTTCTCCAATCCCCTTAAACTTATTCATCAAATCATTATACGTTAGAGAAGACAGTTCATTTATATCATTATTTACACTATTCAGAATCCTTTGAGCCAACTGAACAGCACTTTCTTTTCTTGAGCCAGAACCAATTATTATTGCCAGAAGTTCAGCATTGGTAAGCCTTTTCTTTCCAATCTTCATTAACTTTTCTCTTGGACGGTCTTCCTCAGCCCAATTCTTTATACTATTATATAATGTATTATCTTCCATAAATAAGAAATGAATAATTTTTAGCAAAGATATAAAATAAATTTTCATAACGAAAAAACAAAGTTTTTCTATTTTCTGATTTTCTAAATTACTATTTCCCAAAATAAGCTTAACCTTTTTGAGAAAAGACTTGACTTAAATAAAAAAAGACTTCGCAAAAATAAAATTATACGGCGGATAAATTTATTTATCTAGGAGAAATTTTTTAAAAGTCAGCGTATGAAAAATAACAAGTATTGGACAATAAAATTACGCACTAAGAAATAGAGATATTTTATTAGAAATTTACGTTATTGGATTAATATATATCTTTTTTCTTTTTAGATGTTATTCATTTGTTAAAATGATGTATCTTTGCAAGTTAATTAAACTCTATAAATGGCAAAAAGAAAAAATACAAACAACTCATCTCTTATGCTTACAGAAATAGCAACCAAAGGGATACAAGATAAAAAAGGAAGGGGTATTACAATAATTGACCTTAAAGAAATAGAAGGCTCTTTGTTTGATTATTATGTAGTATGTACTGGCAATTCTCCATCTCATATTGATTCTATAACAGATGCAGTTGAAAGGGAAATTAAACTTTCTACTGGTATAAATCCTAAAAGAATAGAAGGTTTACAAAATTGTCAATGGGTTTTGTTAGATTATTTTGATGTTATCATTCACGTAATGCTTGAAGAGACACGAGATTTTTATAAAATAGAACAAATGTGGAAAGATGCTCCACAAACTCATATAGAAGATATTCAATAATATTTACAATTTATGAACAACAATAAAACAAAAAAGAACAAGAGTAATTTCAAAAATCCAATTAAGGGAAAGCCAAAATTTGCTTTTAATATATATTGGATATATATAGCTATCTTTATTTTCTTTGGTATAATAATCTTTACTGATGATGGAGGAGGCAAGGTAAATAGAGAAATTCAATGGGAAAAGCTACAGCAGGTACTTTTGAAAAAGGATTACTCAAAAATAACAGTAGTAAACAAAGAATTTGCTGAGATTTATATTAAGCCAGAGGCTATAAATAGTGATTCTTTATATAAGGATTTAAAGCCAAAATCAGGACTTTGGGGAGCACCAACAACCATTAAGGAAGCTTATTATGTGTATAAGTTTGGTGATTTCTTATATTTTAGAGACCAATTAAAAGATGTGGAGAACCAATGGATAACAAGAGATACCATTGGTGTTGAAAGTGATGTTGAAAAGAGTGAGATTATTAGCTCTCACAGAATTATCCTTAATAGTGAAACAAGGAAGAACTTTTGGGGAGAAAGCTTTAGCTTTCTTTTCCCTTTCCTTATTCTTATAGTTATTTGGATAGTCTTTTTCCGTTTGATGCGTGGAGGCAATTCTTCTTCTGGTGGAATTGGGGGTGGAATATTCAATGTTGGAAAATCTAAGGCTCGTTTGTATGATAAAGAAAATGATATAAAAGTTACTTTTGAAGATGTTGCAGGTTTGGAAGGGGCAAAGCTCGAAGTAATGGAGATTGTTGACTTTTTAAAAAATCCAAAGAAATATACAGACCTTGGAGGTAAGATTCCTAAAGGAGCGTTGCTTGTTGGTCCTCCAGGGACAGGAAAGACTTTATTAGCAAAAGCTGTTGCAGGTGAAGCAAAGGTGCCTTTCTTCTCTCTTTCAGGTTCTGATTTTGTTGAGATGTTTGTTGGAGTTGGAGCTTCAAGAGTAAGAGATTTGTTCAAAACAGCTAAGGAGAAAGCACCATGTATTATTTTCATTGATGAAATAGATGCGATAGGAAGAGCAAGAGGTAAGAATCTTGCTTCAGGTTCTAATGACGAAAGAGAAAATACTCTTAACCAGCTTCTAACTGAAATGGATGGCTTTGGTACAAATGCTGGAGTTATTATTCTTGCAGCAACCAATCGTGCAGATGTTTTGGATAAGGCACTCCTTAGAGCAGGAAGATTTGACAGGCAAATTCATGTAGATTTACCAGACCTTGAAGAGAGAAAAGCAATATTTAAGGTACACACCAAAAACCTTAAGTATGATAAGAAAAGTGTAGATATAGAATTTCTTGCTAAGCAAACACCTGGTTTTTCAGGAGCAGATATAGCTAATGTTTGTAATGAATCTGCTCTTATTGCAGCAAGACACAATAAAAAATTAATAACTAAACAAGATTTCCTTGATGCAGTTGATAGGATAATTGGAGGACTGGAAAAGAAAAATAAAGTTATTGCTCCAAACGAAAAGAAAACAATTGCATATCACGAAGCAGGTCATGCTTCAGTAAGTTGGATGCTTGAACATGCAAGTCCTCTTATTAAGGTTACCATTGTTCCAAGAGGACAGGCTCTTGGTGCAGCATGGTATTTGCCTGAAGAAAGACAAATCACAACCAAAACACAATTGCTTCATGAAATGATTTCTCTTTTGGGAGGAAGGGCAGCGGAAGAAATTGTATTTGGAGAAGTATCAACAGGAGCATTAAATGATTTGGAAAGAACAACCAAAATGGCTTACTCAATGGTTGCTTATTATGGACTTAACGATAAAATAGGTAACCTTAGCTACTATGATTCTACAGGACAAAGCGAGTATGGTTTTACTAAGCCTTTCTCTGAAAAAACTGCTGAGAATATAGATATTGAAATTCGCAAGATGATAGAAGATGCATATCAACAGGCTAAAGATATTCTTATGGCTAATAGGGATAAGCTTGATAAACTTGCTATGCAGCTTATAGAAAAAGAAGTTATTTTTAGAGAAGACTTGGAGATTATTTTTGGAAAACGTCCTTTTGAAGAAAAGGAAGAAGAGACCTCAAGTTCTCAAGAAGAAAAGAATACTGAAGAAAAAGATATTCAAGAAAATAATTAGTAAAGCAACTTATGAACGTAAGTTCCGAAAAAGGAGTTGTATTAAGGTTAGTACGTAGTGCTGTATTAGATAAGGCAGATATTCCATATCCAAATTTAGATATGGAAACAGATGTTTATACGCCAATAAACGATGACCCTTTAATGATTTTTGCTGAAAATATAGTTCAGTATGGAGCTAAGTTTATTTATTGTAAGAATGAAGAAGACTTAATCAATAAACTTAATTCTATGATTGAGTATAGGAATTGGACAAATCAGATTTCTGTATTGGGAGATAATCTAAAAGATTTTTTGGATAAGAACTCAATAGCTTCAAGTAGTGGTTTTGATGATTCAAGCAAGATAGGGATTACTTTATGTCATAGTGTTTCGGTAAGAAATAGCCTTATAACCATAACTTCCAATCAGATTGATAATACGAAGTTAGAATCATTTCCAAGCATACTAATTATTATTGTTTTCACTTCTCAAATAGCTATGGATTTAGCAACAGCTCTTAATCAAATCTCTGAAAATATTCCTAAGCATATAATTACTCTTAATCCAAGCTATGTTTTGAGAGAAGAAATAAAAGAACTTTATTTATTTACTGTTGAAAACCTAATTCAAACTAATTAGAATTATGAAAAATATTACTCAAAGAACAATTACAGGTGCAGTATATGTTTTGGCTGTTGTTTTTGCAATTATCCTTAACCCTCTTGTTCTTGCCATATTCTTTGGAGTAGTTGCAATAGTTGCTCTTTACGAATTTTACAATAACACAAGTCTAAATAAAATCTATCCTTCTAAAGCTTTAGGTTATGCTTTGGCTCTATCCACATATAGCTTTTTTGTCTTAAAAGTATTTGAGTTAGAAACAAAATACTCAATTCTAATTTCTCTTTTACTTTGTTTTATAATATTTATAGTAGAGCTTTTTCGCAATAAAGAAAATCCTTTTACCAATATTGCATACACTATTTTGGGAGTTATTTATATTGTTATTCCTTTAGGTTTAACTAATTTTATTGTTAATCCACAATTTTTGCCAAATACTTTTATACCTATTATTCTTCTTAGTGTGTTTATTTTGGCTTGGTGTAATGATACCTTTGCTTACTTGGTAGGAATTAAGTTTGGGAAGAGAAGATTGTTTGAAAGAATTTCTCCCAAAAAAAGCTGGGAAGGATTTTTTGGAGGTGTTGTTGCTGTTCAGATAGCTTCCATTGTTTTATATAAGCTTACAAACTCACCATTGGAGTTTTTTGACTGGATGATAATAGGGGCTATAGTTTGTATTATTGGGACTTTTGGTGATTTAGTTGAATCAATGTTCAAAAGACAAATGGGAGTTAAGGATAGCGGAAATATACTCCCTGGTCATGGAGGAGTGTTAGACCGTTTTGATATTCTTTTTACCACTATACCATTTGTATTTATTTATTTATTCTTACGTCTAAACTAATACATATTATATAATGTATATACATAAAGAAGGTTATAAAATTATTGCTCTTACAATACTTTTAGCTATTGTAATAATTAGTTTAATGAATTATTTTATTGACGATTGGAATTGGTATTGGTATTCTCTTGCTTCGTTAGTAATTATAATTGCACTTATTATAATTAGGTTTTTCAGAATACCTAAAAGAGAATTGATACATAATGAAGACCAAGTAATAGGTAGTGCTGACGGAACTATTGTTGTGGTTGAGCAGGTTTATGAGCCAGAGGTTTTGAAAACAGAATGTATTCAAATATCAACCTTTATGTCGCCTAATAATGTACACGTCAATCGTTATCCTGTTTCAGGAAAGATAATCTATACCAACTATCATAATGGCAAATACCTAATTGCAAAGCATCCAAAATCTTCTCTTTTGAACGAACGTACAACAATATGTATAGAAACAGAAAAAGGACATAAGATTGTAGTTCGTCAAATTGCAGGAGCTCTTGCAAGAAGAATTGTCTGCTATGCTAAGCAAGACCAAAAAGTAAAGCAAGGAGAAGAATTAGGCTTTATAAAATTTGGTTCAAGGGTTGATGTCTTTATACCTTTGGAATCTACCGTTCACGTAGAACTTGAAGACAAGGTCAAGGGTGGATTATCTGTTTTGGCAACTTTGTAAATGGAAGACTTTGAAAAACAAATTATATATGAGGATAATCATATATTGGTAATCAATAAAAAGAACTCTCAAATTATTCACGGAGATAAAACAGGAGATAATAGTTTAGTTGATTACATAAAGAATTATTTGCGAAAGAAATATAATAAACCAGGGAATATTTATTGTGGAGTTGTTCATCGTTTAGACCGTCCAGTTAGTGGAGCAGTTGTGTTTACCAAAACCGAAAAAGCCCTTGTAAGACTTAACAAACAAATTCACGATAAGCTTTTCACAAAGAAATATTGGGCAATAGTAAGAAACCCACCACCAAAAGAGGAAGATATTCTTACTAATTATCTTCAAAAAGACGAGAAAAAAAATAAGTCCTTTGTAACAAAAAACACTGAAAAAGGCTCTTTTGCTCAGTTAAAATATCGTCTTTTAGCTCAAAGTGAATTTTATAGCTTATTAGAAGTAGAGCTTTTTACAGGGAGACATCATCAGATAAGGGTACAATTAGCCCATATAGGCTGCCCTATCAAAGGAGATTTGAAATATGGATTTGGAAGAAGTAATAAGATAAGTTCTATTTCTCTTCATGCAAGAGAACTAAGCTTTGAGCATCCTACCCTCAAACAGAAAATGACCTTTGTTGCACCCTGCCCTAAGGACAATCTTTGGCAATATTTTGAAGAAGAGGTGTCAAAATTAAATGACAAAGAATAAAAACAAAAAAGGGATTTCAATGCTGAAATCCCTTTTTATTGTGTTATAAAGTATTGTTTACATCTTGTCGGCAACTTCTCTTCCTGCTCTTAGAGCATTGATATTTGCCATAACAACAGCTTCTCCCTTGTTTCCAAAGATTGAACGAATTGCATTTTCAAGCTTTTCAATATCTATCTTAAGATATTTTGAAGCTGCTCCCAAAACAACCATATTAGTTCCTTTTGGGTTGCCAAGGTCAAGTGCTATCTTGTCTGCATTAAAAACAATATTGTTCTTAATCTTTCTTACTTCAGATAAAACTTCTTCTTTTTCTGGATAGTTAGGAATATTTATAAAAGGATTTTCATTGGTAATTACCCAACCTTTTTCTTTATTAAGATAAGGTAAATAACGCAATGCTTCCATAGGTTCAACAGAAATGATTATATCACATTCTCCATGAGGTATCAAATCTGAAGCTATCTCTTTATCAGAAAGACGAAGATGTGATTGAACATCTCCTCCTCTTTGTGCCATTCCATGTGTTTCGGCTTGTTTCATAAACAAACCCATATCTAAGGCTGCTTGCGAAATGATAGCTGCTGTACTCAATGCTCCCATTCCACCTACTCCACATAATATTATATCTATTTTCATATTATTTATTCTTTAATGGTTTCTACTTTTGTTCTTTTTGTTGTTGTCTTTCTTCTTTGCGTTTCTTATTTAACCAAACCAAACATTCTCTTCTTGGTATAACAACAGAAACTCCTTGATAAGCTATTTCCTCTTTCAAAACTTTAACATTTTCTTCATGGAACTTTTTCAAAGGAGTAATAACTCTAATATGTTCTTTTGCTACACCAATACCTTCGCATATTGACTCAATACGTCCTGTTGCGGAAGATTTTTGAGAACCAGTCATAGCAGTGATAGAGTTATCCAATATAATTATTGTGATAGGAGTGTTATCAACAACGCAATCCAAAAGTCCTGTCATCCCTGAATGAGTAAATGTACTGTCGCCTATAACAGCAATTGCTGGTTGGAAACCTGCCTCTGATGCTCCCTTTGCCATTGTTATGGAAGCTCCCATATCAACAGTGGTGTTAATAGCATTGTATGGAGGTAGTGCTCCTAAGGTATAGCAACCAATATCAGCAAAAACTCTTCCCTTAGAGAAATCAGCTACTGCATCATTCAAAGCTCTATAAGTGTCAGCGTGAGGACATCCTTCACAAAGTTTTGGAGGACGAGGAGCAACCAAAGAAGGAATAGGTAAGCCTTCAGATACATTCAATCCTAAAGCCTTGCCTACCTTTGCAGGATTAAGCTCTCCATCTACTGTTAAACTACCATCCAAACGTCCTCTTATCTTCTTTCCTTTATTTAAGAAACCCTTAAGCTTTTCTTCAAATAGAGGCTGACCTTCTTCCAAAACAAAAATCTCATCACATTCTTCATATAGTTTATTAACCATATCTGTTGGAATAGGATATTGAGAAATTTTAAGTATTGGATAAGGACATTTTGTATTGGTAAAGTTTTCCATCAAATAGTTGTAAGATAAACCGCACGCAATAATTCCTAAACTCTTATTCTCTCCTTCAAAATAACGATTGAAAGTAGAGTTTTTAGAAGCCTCTTCCAAGCCATCTTGTTTTGCCAAAAGCTCCTTGTACTGACGACGAGCATTAACAGGCAATAAAATAAACTGTTTTGGATTTTCAGGAAGATTTATAGAGTTTTGTTCCTTAGAATTTGGACGTATTTTTACTCCTGCACGAGAGTGTGCTAAACGAGTAGTAACACGTAACATTACAGGTGTGCGGAATTTTTCTGAAAGCTCAAATGCTTCATGAACCATATCATAAGCCTCTTGTTGATTTGAAGGTTCAAATACAGGAATCTTAGCCCAAAGAGCATAGTATCTTGAATCCTGTTCATCTTGTGAAGAGTGCATTGAAGGGTCATCGGCAGCAAGATAAATCAAACCACCATTAACACCAGTTATTGCAGAGTTCATAAAGGGGTCTGCAGCAACATTCATACCTACGTGCTTACAGGTAAACATTGCTCTCTTACCTGCATAGCTCATTCCAAGAGCAGCTTCCATTGCTGTTTTTTCGTTAGAAGCCCATTTGCAACGAATGTTCTTTTCTTTAGCTGCCTTAGAACCTTGTATGTATTCCATGATTTCTGTTGAGGGAGTGCCAGGATAGCCAAAAATACCAGATAAACCAGCATCAATAGCAGCTTGAGCAATAGCCTCATCGCCTAATAGAAGTAATTTTTCCATTGATATATTTTTTAATTATTATTTTGTATGAATTAAGTGTTTGCAAAGTTATAAATTTATATTGATTTATACAAAATTATATCCAAATTTCATACTTTTAATACATTAATAAGTGTAATAAATGGTTAATGGTTAGTGGTTAATTTGTTGTTCTGTGTCTGCGATATGATGTTATTTGTTATTGCGATAGTTATCTTAGAATCCCAAAATAGTTATTTCACGATGCTATGATAGTTATCTTACATTCAAAAAAGCGGCTTTTTTGGCAAGAAAAAGCCGCTTTTTCACTATCAAAAAGCCGCTTTTTTAGTATCAAAAAGCCGCTTTTTTGTTTCTCGCATAGTTATCTTGGTTGAAAAAAAGCTTATAAAACGAGATTATAATATTGTCTTAGACTAAAAAGAAAGCTTTATACCTTATATACTAATTTCTCTATTTCTTGCGAACCCAATAAACAAACTCCTATTTCTTTCAAATCAAATGCAAATCGTATTTGAGGGTTTTTAATGATTTGATAGAACGCTTCCTTCATTCCTTTTGACCATCTTATATTGTCAAAAACTATAATACAATTCTCTGTAAGATATGGCAAAATGGTTTGAAAATAGTTTATAGTGGCATCTTTATCGTGATGAGCATCAATAAATACATAATCAAAAGGGTTGTCTTTGTCAAGAACCTGCTCCAATTTATCAACAAAGCGCCCCTGAACGGTTTCAATATTGATAAGTCCTATCTTGATAAAGTTTTCTTTTGCTTTATCCACAAGGGAAAGTGAGCCTTCCATTGTTGTTAGTTTTCCCTGTCCATTAATTGTCATAGCACTTGCTTGATATATGGCAGAGAGTCCTAAGCTTGTTCCAAATTCTAATGCGTTAACGGGTTTAAATTCTCTTATTATCTTATGCAGAAAGAGAGACCAAAATGGAGATTTACTTGCTGATACTACCTTTGATACTATTGTAGAATTGACAATGCCTGTGTACATTTCTTCCTGTGTTCTTTTTTGTTTTGGAGAGCCTGCACCAAAGTCTGTTATTATTATCTCCCTTTCATCTTTCTTTAACTCTTGTCTAAGTTGTTCAATATTCTTAACCCAAAGTGTTTCTTCAATGTCTAATTTTCTTTTGAGTGCTGCGTCAAGAGCTGATGCGAACTTTTTTATAGTTTTTTTGTTTTCCTTTATTCTCTTTCTTGCCCAAAATCTTGCTCTTAGTTTCCAAAAGGGGAATAGTATTCTTCTTATTAGTTTCATGTATTTTGCTTGGTTTATTTTGTGTTGGCTTTAATAAATTCTTTTATCTCTTCCAAGATTATTGGAGAAATGGTTTGTTCTATTTTGCTGTATTCATCAATCATTCCTGTTGTGCATTGCTGAAAGAGATGATTATATCCTACGGCTTTGTAGATTTTATGGTTTTTGTTATTTGCTTTCTTTAGAGCTTTTTCAATTTGTGGCATATTGTACTGATACAATACTTGCACGTCGTGAGTTCCATTAAGTGCAAAGAGAGGTTGTGTTATGCTTTTCATATAGTCGTAAGGGTTGAGTTCAAGGAAACATCGCATCCAAGGAGAGGATAGTTGAGTAATAAATTTTCTTCTTTCCATTGGGAAAACAAATTGCGATTCTTTTCTTTCTTCTGGTTTTAGTTTTGATAGTTTCTTTTCAAACCAAGCATTCATTCTTTCTTCTACTTCTTTGTTAGAATAACCTTTCTTGAAAAGGTTATAAATTTGCTTCAAGGCATCAAGTTGCATATCCACAGCATACTTAGGCATATCAATGTTTTTGAGTATTACCTCGTTTTGCTGCAAGAGGACATCTATTCCTTTTTGTGCAGGAGATGCTAAAAGAACAACAAAACTCACCTTAGGGTTATTTGCAGAAAGGATAGAAGCAATTGCTCCTCCCTCGCTATGTCCCAGTACTCCTATTTGTTTAGGGTTGAGGTTAGGATGAGTTAGAAGCATATCAAGAGCAGCTTTAGCATCAGCGGCATAGTCTAATGTTGTTGCATTTATTATTGTTGAATCAGTAATATCTCCTTTCCAGCCTCTATCGTCATAACGAAATACTGCAATATTATTTCGTGTCAGGTAGTCTGCAATAACCTTAAAAGGTTTGTGTCCCATAATTTCTTCATCTCTGTTTTGAGTACCAGACCCACTGATAAGTATTACACAAGGAAAAACACCTTCCTTATTGGGCAAAGTTAATGTTCCGTTAAACTCATAGTTTACTCCTTCTACTCTAAAGCTTAACTCTTCTTCAATATAAGGATAAGGTGGTTGAGGTTCTTGAGGTCGTTTTGTTTCGTAAAGCTCCTTTGTTTTGACTAAGACTAATTCTTTTTGAAGGAAGCCTTGTTTGAAAGATGAAAATATAGTGTCTTTAGTATCGTTATACCTCCCTTTAAAAACTATATTAAGGTCTTTTATTGTAAACAAAATGGAGTCTTGAGTTAGTCTTTGTTTTGTAACAGAAAACATTTCTTTTGTTTGAGAAGGAGAACCCATTAATATAATAGTAGTATCTGCCGCGTTTTCTATCTTAAGAGTTATTGGCAGTGAGGCATTAGGAAGACTAAGTTCCCCATACCAAGATGTTGTTTCCTGAGAAAAACTCTTTATGGAAAAAAGACAAAGGATTAATACAAGCAGAACATTAATATTCTTCTTCATGTTCATAAATTCTTTTTTCGTGCTATTAATATCCAAATATATCTTCCAGACTTAGTATCTGAACTTTTCCGTATTTTTCTAAAGCTTTAAGATTAACCTGCTCCTTATTTCCTAATACTATATAGGTCTTAGGTGTATTTTTGATGTACATATTATTAAACCTAACAACATCTTCTAAGGTTAAAGAAGGTATTTCGTTATACATAGCAATTGAACCATCTTGAGTTCTGCCTTTGTAAATAACATCATTTATGTATGATGATATTATTCTTTCTTTAGAAGTTCTTGATGTTCTAAAAGAAGATATTAATCCGTCCTTAGCCAAATCAAAATTTGTTTGTGAAACAGGCATTTTGTCAAACAATTCATTAAAGGCATCAAAGGCATCAATAACTTTATCGTTTTGGGTTGCAATATGTGACAGGTTTTGGTATCTCATTCCCTTTCTTGCAGGAACAACAAAACGAGACTGTGCTTGATAAGCCAAAGAACGTTTTTCTCTCATCTCTTGGAACACAATTGCATTCATACTTCCTCCGAAATATTGATTATAGAGAGCTATTATTGCACTTAGGTTATCATCAAAAACTCCTGCGGTTGTAAATTGACGACAATAGGATTGTTTTGCATCATAGTGAACAAAGTAAACCTTATTTTCTTTTGTTGGAAGTTTTTCCAATAGCTTCACGTTAGGCTTTGCTTTGAGCTTGGAAGGAGAAGAAATATGTTCTTTATTAAGTGTGCTTACTAAATCATTTAAGCTTAAATCACCATAATAAGCTATTTGATGAGAATATCTTGTTGCTTCTTTAATATCTGCAGTAAGCATTTCAGAAGTTATTTTCAAGAGTTCTTTTTCAGGAATAAAATCATAGAAAGTTCCTTCTTTTCCATAAACAGCATAGCTTTCTAAAGCAGAGAAGCAGCTTTGCTGACTCTTCTTAGCATCATTTCGGCTCTTTAATATTTCCTTAATCATATTATCAACCGTTGATTGTTCAATGTTTGGATTGGAAAGTAGTCCTTCAAACAAAGTAAGTGCCTTAGGGAAGTTTTCTGATAAGCCTTCAATTCTTGCTTCAATATAATCTTGAGCAGAATATAGGGTTATACTACAAGCAATATTATAAAGTTCTTCTTCAAACTTAGTAAGTGTTGTTGATTTTGGGTGAAGATAAGTTTGATATTTCCACAATAATCCAAGTCTTTTATTGGATAAAACACCATAATCATAACGATAAGTTAGGGAAAATCTGCCGTTTTCTTTGTTTTGAACATAAAATACATTAGCTCCATTCTTTAGTTTATCTTTTGAAAGGTCTTTATTATAATCCAAAAACTTAGGTTCAATAGGCTTAACGTTTACTCCTTCTATTTCCTTAAAGAAATCACTCTTTGCATCTCTATTTACATGAATAGGAGTAATAGGTGGTTTTTCTACTTTCTCTATTTCTGCATTCTCGCCTTGAAGTTTTCTTACAACTATATAATTATTATCCTGAAATATCTCCTTAGCAAAAGCAAGAAGGTCTTCTTTAGTAACCTTTTTCATCTCTTCGGTCATCCTAACTGTCTTTTCCCAGTCTTCTCCTGAAAGATAAGAATAAACCATTTTCATTGCTCTTGAACGATTGCTTTCTAATTCTTTCATCTCTCTTAGCCTTTGTTGGTTGATAGCAGCTTTCAAGATGTTTTCGTCCCAATTTCCTTCTTTTAATTGATGAATTTGTTTTATCATCAATGCTTCAAGTTCTTCTAAGGATTGACCTGTTTTTGGTGTTGCTCTAATTGTAAATGCTGCATAGTCATTCAAATCATAAACAGAAGAGTAAGCACTTTGAGCCAATTGTTTTTGTCTAACATTAACATCTATAATACCTGTGCTTCCATTACTCAAAACGTTATCCAGCAAATTAGCAAGCATAACCTCTTTGGAAGTTGAGCCAGCATTAATTCTAAAAGCAATAATCAAGTTTTCTGCTTCCAAACCAACAACATCTACTCTTTTCACTTCTGTAATTGGCTTTTCATATTCAAACTTAAAAGGCTCTATTTCCTTACTTGGAATTTTTCCGAAGTAATTATCAATTATCTTTATTGCTTCCTCAGGGTCAAAATCTCCACTTAAAACAATGCTATAATTGTTAGGAACATAGTATTTATTAAAATAATTATTAATTGCAACCATTGAAGGATTGCGTAAATGCTCTGAAGTTCCCAAAGTGGTTTGCTGACCATAAGGATGATTAGGATAAAGAGCAGCCATCATAGCTTCATTAGCCTTACGTCTGTCATTGGTTAAAGACATATTCTTTTCTTCATAAACGGTCTCAAGCTCTGTATGGAAAAGACGTAAAACAGGATTGGTAAAACGGTCAGCCTGTATTTTCGCCCAATTCTCAATTTGATTGGAAGGAATATTCTCAACATAGAAAGTAAAATCATTGGAAGTAGCAGCATTAGTACCAGTTGAACCAATCAACTTCATCAACTTATCATACTCATTAGGTATGGCTAACTTTGAAGCCTCATAGGAAACCTTATCAATCTCTCTATATATTTCATCTCTTTTATTCTTATCAGTCTCCTTGATATATACCTCATAAAGCTCTTCAATTCTCTTTATGTATGGCTCTTCCTTTTCCCAGTCAATAGTTCCAAACTTTTTTGTTCCTTTAAACATTAAATGTTCAAAATAATGTGCTAAGCCAGTGTTTTCTTTTGGGTCATTCTTGCTTCCAACCTTTACGGCAATATAGGTTTGAACTCTCGGCTCATCTTTATTTACCGACATATATACCTTCAAGCCGTTAGGCAAAGTATAAATAATAGCATTCAAAGGGTCGTTTTCAACACTTTCAACCTTATATTCTTGTGAAGGAGTTGCAATACTAATTACAGGAGTTTCTACTCCTGTTTGAGCAAAGCTTAAATTATTAATCAATAAAGCAAATGCTACTAATAAAATAAATTGAATCTTTTTCATTATAATTATGTATTAAAATTTTAGAATAATTAAGTTTCAAAATTACAAATAATATCCTAAATCACGAAATATCTAAACCATTTTAATGGCTTTAGAGTATTAAGTAACTAAAATAATAATTAGATAAAGTCTTTCAAAAATACCCTTTCCCCCTAATTCCTAATAACCTTGCGAGTATAACTATTCTTATCAGTAATAACTTTTATAACATAAACACCTTTTGGAAGTTTGGAAAGATTTATCTTTTCACTTTTAGTTTTTAACTTTTCACTTTTAATTATTTCTTGCCCTCCCATATTATATAAGGTATAGGAGTTTATTCTCTCATTTGTTGAAATTATATTTACAAAGTCTTTTGTGGGGTTAGGATAAAGGGTTATGTTGTTTTCTTTTGAGAAAAGTACTTCGCCAATACTTAATGAGTCATAAAAATAAACCTCTCCTTCATAAGGCTGATTAAAAGAAGGGTCAGAGTATTTGGCAATAAAAGCTCTACTATCACCAGCAGAACCTTGACCAACAGTAAAAGGCCCAAAACTAATTTCATTCTCAACACAACCATATAAAACAATATCGCCATTATTACCCATCTTTACTCCCCCTGGTCGCATCTTACTTCCATTGATAGATTGAGTAGGAAAATCTATTAACTCAATTAATCCTCCGTCCTCTCTCCAACGCATTAAAGTCACACCTGCCCCAGAAAAACCCCTATTTAATGGATATATTACAGTATCAAATCCTACTATATTTCTAACATATATTATTAATGCTAACACTTGATTATTATTTACAATAAATTGATCCGTTCCAAAGCCAGAAAACAATCTTGTTACTCCTGCTCCATAAACCCAAGGATAAAGAGAATCTATAATATGATTAGTTAATCCATGAGAAATATATTGTCCATTATTTTTATTATATTTCAAGAAGGCAACATTTCCCCCCTTTGTTCTATAAATTAACGTGTCATTAAACATTAAATAAGTATTAGAATCTGATGTTCCCCCAGCATACATTTCAGCTAAAACAAATACAGAATTATCTTCTTCTTTTATTGCCAAGTTTTGATATTTTGTCAGAAAACCTTCAGGTCTCCCTTGACTATGTCCTGCAAACTGAGTGTAACCTCGCATCTGATTAACCCATTGCACATTGCCTGAAGTATCATATTTTATTATAAAACCTATTGCTTGTGCTCCTGCATCTATTTCTATTCTATGCTCTCTATTAGTTGTATCTACAAATATTGTTCTAGAATGCAGGGTGTCAGGACATGCATTCATGTTTCTATCATGTTCGATATATCCACAAACATATAAATCTCCTTCACTATCTGCTTCCATTCCAGTAATAAAGATAGGGTATTTTTCATAAGGACGTATTCCCCAATTATCCACAATAGTACAATCTTCCCCAATTCCAACAGAATCTTCAATAATATCTTTTGACCAAACTAATTCTCCAAAATTAGGAGTAAACTTAAATAACTTTGCATTTTCATTATATTTCATGTCAAAGTCTATTGTTCTTACTCCATCAATTATTAAACGAAAAGATTCACTTATGGGAAAGTCTGTAACAGTATCATTGAGAACTGTGGGATACAACTTCTGTAGATTGGAATACATATACATATTTCCTTGATTATCTATATGAAATGGAGATGTAACAGTATAATTACTAAAAAGAGGCTGATCAACTTCTACAGCATTACTATCAAGAGATTTTATTTGTAAAAAATGTTGGTTTTTTACATTTCCGTTTAAATCAAATTCTATAAATACATTTCCATATGAGGCTATATTGCCTCCATCATAAAAAGGAAAAGGATACTCAGGTAGAGGGTATGATTGATTAATTAGAGTATCCAAATACCATAGACTGCTGTTATTTGTTGCCAAATGCATATTTGCCATAATAAATAATGAAGTATCTCCTACTAATTTCATATAATTTGAATAAGATGAAGATATATTATTTTTTATGACCCTTTTCCATATTAATGCTCCATTAATATCTAATTTTGCAATAATAACAGCTTGTTGAGTACCTCCAAAAGCTAAATCAAATATATGTTCTCCATCTATATATGCTCCAAAACCAAAATCTCCCAATATGTAAATATTGCCTTGGGAATCAATTTCTGTATAATAAATCCTATTTGATATAGATTGAAAGTCTCTTTCTGAACCAGAATAACTCTTTGCCCATTGCCAAGTTTGACTAAAAGAAGATAGAGAAGCAAAGGTTGATAAAATAATAATTAAGATTAGCTTTTTCATGATATTTCTATTTTAAAAAGTATTTTGCTCTTTACCATATATAACAACCATTTTAATAAAAAAGTAAGTAGCAAGAAGAAAATAATTCAATATTTCTTTTGAGCAAAGATACAAATAAATTTATTTACCGTCTTTTAAATTTTATCTCCTAGATAAATAAATTTTTGCCCTAGATAATTTTATTTATCCGCCGTATAATTTTATTTAAGTCAAGGTTATTTTGAAAAAGACTAAGGTTATTTTCAAATAAGTTAAGCTTAATTTTTCTACTCTCAAATTCTATATCAAAGTTCCTAAAAATTTGCAAATCAATAATAATATTTTGTCTAAAAATAAACTTAGTCCTTGGGGTCGTAGGACTAAGTCCTATGGGGTACAGGACTAAGTCCTGAGGGGTATAGGACTAAGTTTTCCGAGGGTAAGGACTAAGTTTGTTTTTTGTGGGTGTTAAGCTTCTGTTTTTAATTGAGTTAGTTGTCTTTGCTTAATTTGAAAATAATTTAATCCTATAATAATGATTAAATAAATATCATTTAACTAACGTTAGATGAAACAGGAAAGATTAGTTTTGCAATTAATATTACTATTGTAACATTAAAGATTATAGTAAGTAAAATAAAGAAAAAAAAATAATGAGCATTTATAATATTCTTTGGTTTGAGAGTTTGGATTCTACACAGGATTATTTCAAGAACTCCGATATTGATTCTTTGCCTGAGTGGACAGTCATTGCTACAAAAGAACAGACGAAAGGAAAGGGGCAAGGGCAAAATGTTTGGGAGTCTCAAAAAGGAATGAATCTAACTTTTTCGCTATTGCTTTATCCTACATTTTTGCAGGCAAAGAACCAATTTGTTTTAACTCAGATTCTTTCTTTAGGTATTTACGATTTCCTTTCTCACTATTTGTCTAACGTTTTTATTAAGTGGCCTAATGATATTTATGTTGGCAGGAATAAGATATGTGGTATTTTGGTTCAAAATCAAATTATTGGCTTAGAGTATTCTTCAGCAATTTGTGGAATAGGGATTAATATCAATCAGGTTAATTTTGCTTTTGCTCCCAATCCAACGTCATTAAAGATAGAATTAGGTAAAAGTTTTGATTTAGAATTGATTTTGCAAGAGCTTTTAGATTGTATTAAGGTAAGGTATGAAAATTTGAAGTCTAATTTATATCCTCACTATAAAAAGGAATATTTAGATAAGTTATTATTTTATAAAGAATGGGCAAAATATATTTATAATGATATGGAAACTTTGGAAGCAAAAATTATAAATGTTGATGATTTTGGTCGTTTAATTTTGGAAAAAAGGGACGGAAATACAATAAATGTAGATATTAAGCAGCTAAAATTTCTTTTTTAGTATAATAATTAATCTTCTCATTTTTACTTAATTGAAATAAAGAAAAACATTTTTTTTGTATTTTATTTGCAAAAAATTAGGTAGAAATATTGAAAGTTAATACCTTTGCACCCGCTTAAAAAAGGTCTTTGAAATAGATTGATAATACAATTTTGGAAAAATATTTTAGAAAATTTTGTAGTGTCAAATAATGTTTCTAACTTTGCAAACTCTTTTTGTCTTTTTTTAAGATAAAAATTGCCGATGTAGCTCAGTTGGCCAGAGCAGCTGATTTGTAATCAGCTGGTCGGGGGTTCGAA
>CAYFWD010000017.1:25229-29644 GCA_964346795.1 uncultured Bacteroidaceae bacterium | reverse complement strand
GAAACAATTAAACAATTAATGGAAGCAGTAGCTAATCAAGGTAAGAAAAAGTAAAAATACTTACAGATTTCACAATAAAATAAAGGACGCCAAGCATAAGCAAGGAGTCCTTTTGTTTATAAGATAATTGGGTTAGAGTTATTAGTGTATTAATAATTATTTACTTATTCTTTCTCTATTAAAAGTTATATCCTAAAGAAAAGAACATACAAATATCAGGATAGTCAGATGGTGCATTCCATACATCTCTTAAATAATGATTTCTATTTGGGTATCCTGCATCACAAGAATAGGTAAAAGAATAATTTTTATAGAATAATGATACACCAGCATTGGCTCCAATATTAATAATCTTATCAGAGGCATGACGTATAATTGTCACATTTGTTTCTGGATTAGAAGCATAATCTCTTGAATAAACTCTCGATTCTTTCATTTCCATTAATAGAGTATATGAAACATAAAAACCAATTTGAGGTTGTAAGCTTAAATTCTCATTCAAAGGAATCTTGTAAGTAAAAAGTACAGGTAATTCTAATTGATAGTCATTATAAGTAGTTTTGAAAGAATAACCATAAACATTAGTAAAATTATTTTCTATAATATTTCCATCTTCCTTTGACCCTTTATCAGCAAAATATAGTCCTGTAACAAAGGAAAATTTTGAGGTAGCAATCGGAATATCCACAATGCCTCCAACATGAAAACTCGGTTTAAATTTATGAAAATTTTGAGTTGAATAATATGAAGATAAAGTCATACCTCCTCTAACTCCAAATTTGATTTGTGACATTGTTGCAATACTTACAAACATAAGTGCAACTAAAAGAATTATTTTTTTCATGATTATTGAGCCTTATTATTAATAATTTCCATATCTGTATCAGATTGACCTGAATTACTTTCATCTTCTATTTTTAAACCATTACCACATCCTCCTACACAGCTACCAATTATTGCAACAAAATTACTACCTGCTTCAGCATAAAAACCTGGATTTAAAACAACTTCATTCCCTGCTTCAAAAGTTACAGAAGTTCCAGCCTTAATAGTTACCTCATTAGCAACAATTGAATTCTTAGCATTATATACACCATCATATTGTCTAGTTCCAATAGTTAATGGATTATTAAAATTAACATTGGAACTGGTATGCAAATCATTTCCATTTTCAAAATACCAATTATCCTTACATGTTTCGCTTCCTCCCATACTGACGATATAATGTTCATAAGAACCTGAATGATTCCCGTTTGGATTTAATTGCCAACTTAAACCATATTCATGCCAAGATTTATCAAAACGACCAAAATTTACTCTAAGATCTTCATCACAAACAAATCCTGTTCCACTATGACACTGCCCTACAACTTGACCATTACTATTAAATAAAGGAGAGCCAGATGACCCATGAGTTATACTACCTGCGGTAGGCTTAATTTTCCATTCATCAAAATTGAAGTAATTAAAAACTTTTTCCCATTCAGAAATTTTCTTAATATCGGCATTTGGATGATGAATACAAACCCCTGTACTGGTCATATCATCATCATCATTGCTCCAACCATTATAATATACACCATAACTCTTAATAGGTTTATTATTTAATTTCAATAATGTATAATCGGTATTTTCATTTCCATCTAAAAATATTGCTCCAGATATAGTAGAAACACCTGGGGATGTTGATGGATTATTACAACCAGAACTTTCATAATTAAAGAAAAACAACCAATTATTAACAGTATTTTTTTCTGCTTGAGTTAAACTTCCATCCTCATTATCATCAAGACAATGAAAAGCAGTTAAGAAAAAAGGTTTTCCATCTTTTCTCTCATTGTCAAGTAATGAGCCTGTACAATAAATAATAGGTCCATTAAGTGGCACAATATATATTAAAGCAACTGAACGTCTTTGATTACACCAATTTGCATATTGTGGACATCTTGCATTTATCATACAGGGGTCAGACGCTCCAAATCCAGTTAATAAACCTTTTGTCAAAATATCTGAATTATCATTTGTTATCAAACCTACCGATCCAATGTTTAAATGTTCTTGCTCCTTAATAGAGTTTGGTTCGTAATATTCCAATATTAATGAATTTCCTTTTATTGGTTCCGTTGTAAACTTATTTTGAGGATTGTTATTATTGCTAGTGAAAGCACCAATTAATTGAGATTTATCTTCTGAATATACATATAAGAAAGTCCCTTCTGGTAAATAGAAGTCATCAAATATTAACATCATAGAATTTCCCACATTTGAGTTGATTTTCAATCTCCAAATTTTATTATTATTTTCTACTGTATCCCATGTCCCATGACTAAGAGGGTTTAGATTAACAGGAAAAGATTCTCCAATTACAGGCTCAATATATATTAGAGTATCATCTTCTTCAATAACGTCTATATATGTTCTAGATTCTATTTTTCTGAACTCCACATTCAAATCATAACTTGAAATAGTAGATGATAATTTTTTAGAGAAAGAATAAGGTTTCCCCCCTTCGCTGATTTGCCCGTAGGAATATTGAACTATACAAAATAGTCCAATTATAATACCAGCTATAACTTTTATTTTTTTCATCTTACAACTCCTTCCTTATTTAGTAAGTATCATTCGTTTTGTTTCTGCTTCTTGTCCATTAATAACCAATGAATAAATATACATTCCTGCATTTAATGAAGAACCATTAATTTCTACTGAACCAAAACCATTATCATTAAGATTATATGTTAATAATAAATTTCCTTGAAGGTTAAATACATAAATATAAGCATTTGTACTTCCTTCTGGTAAGAAGTATTTAATTTCTGTTGTGGTATTAAATGGGTTAGGTGTGTTTTGATATAGGAAAGCATTTGCTAAAATAGAATTTATTGTATCTGTTGTTGTATTTGTATCTGAAGTTGAGCTTTTTGTTGTAAAGTTGCTATCTGTACTTGATTCACTCATTGTTGTTATATCTTCCGCCAATAAGCCCATTTCTTTTAATTTAAGACTCTGTGCTGTAATTATTTTTGATTGTTCTTTTATTGCCTCTACCAACACTGGAATAAGACCTGTGTAATCTATATAACTATTGCCATCTTTATCTGTTTCTACTAATTCAGGGAAAAACTCTTTAAGTTGGTTTGAATTAAATCCATTCTTTTGAGGGGCATATTTATCCTTTTCATCATTTAAGGATATAAAGAATTCTTGATCTTTTGTTTCTTTATTAGAACCTCCTTGTGAAATACTACTTGATCCTTTATAGAATTTGTAATTATAAGTTATTCCTTCTAAAGAATTAATCCTTTCCAAAGAATTTTTTATTATGTCTGCATTTTGTTGATTTGATTCATTGGCTGGGATTTTTACTCCTTGGGCAAATAGTTCAGTATTTAAATGTAAAACTTTGTCTCCTTGAGCATCAAACCACATTAAATAATAATCTTCTTCAGCTCGACCATAGGTAAGGTAAAAACCATATTTTCCATGTAACCATAATTTATCTGTATCTGTAGGTCCCCACTCTCCAACAAAAACATTCCAACTATAAAAATCCCATCTACCAAAGTCCCCAAATGAGAGTTTGGCTCCTGAACCATAACTCCCTTTGCCAAATATTGAAGCAGACAGAATGTTGTTAAAATCTTCAGTATACCACGCCATAGTTGCTTCACCAGGTACTGTTCCTATAATAACTTTTCCATTATTACCTGTTACTTTAAGTTGAGAGAATGCAGTATTTCCACTTAAGCACAATATTACTGAGAATATTATTGCATATATTATTGTATTTCTATTCATGTCTTTTGATTTTTTTGTTTATAAATTTAATCTGTCAAATATAGTTGCTTAAATAAGCAACCACTTACTTTACTTAATATTCCTAAACATTGAACATTTATTTTCATATTAAGATTTAGTTGATTTGTTGGGGCTTTTGGAGTGTGTTGTTTAAGGATTATATACACTTAGCCCCTAATCGCATCTAAAGGATGTAGGATTACTTTATTTATACGAAGTAAATTTGTAAAAAAATATATAGACTGCTCTTTGATTGAAAGAACAAAACTTTCTTCTATAAGACATAAAACACCATACAAAGTAGCGATACTTCTTTTTATTAAAGAGTCACATTGTATTGGGGGTAATATGTTGGAATAATGAATCATTTCATATTTAATGAGAAGATTATGCGGCAAACTTACAAACTTATTTCCAATCTTCCAAACAAAAAAGAAAATAATTCTTTTATTGCATAATAAATATATTTATCACTACGTTAAAAAAGTAGTTGCAAAAGATAGCTATCCTAACTCACTAAAATCCTATCCCTTGACTTCATAACACTATTGTAAAGAATAATTATAAGCTTATTTTAGACTAAGATAACTATTCTAAACTCTCAAGATAACTATCCA
>CAYFWD010000017.1:15652-25129 GCA_964346795.1 uncultured Bacteroidaceae bacterium | reverse complement strand
GTTGAGTTTGTGTTGGGAGATAGTGAGGTTAGGGGAGTTAATTATAAGAAGAAATAGATATATTATGCTATTTATTAGCACGTGTAGTTCATTTATTGTTTAACGTTAATTTTTTCTGCTATGAAGTTCAGAAAGAAGAAAAAGAAGATCGCTGTAGGATCAAATCCTGGAGACAAATGGATGGCTCAAATGATTAAGGGTCAGACCATCAACTTCAAGAAATTGGCTGCAATGATTGAGAAATCAAGCACGGTAAGCAAGGGCGATGCTCTAAATGCTTTAGATGCTTTGGTGTCTTCAACAACTTGGATGCTTCAAGAAGGGCATTCGGTTAAGTTTGATGGCTTGGGAACCTTCTATCCTAAGGCTAAGGTTAAGGCGGTTAATACTCCAGAAGAGGTAACTGCTGACACAGTTCTTAGAGTTGGGGTTGGGTTTACTCCTGAGACTGATTTCAAACAAGACATGAAAGGTGTTTCAATCAGTGTTGAACCTTTGGAAGAAGAAGGTACGCCAACGCCTCCGTAATTATCTTTCATCTATGTGTCATAAAACGCAAGAGAAAGGTTTCTTTTGAAGGTTTATGGCGAGTTGTTAATCAATTAAAACAAAGAGAAGCTCATGGAAAGGGCTTCTCTTTTGTGTTTTAGGAATATTATTTTGATAAGAATCTCTATATTGGGTCAACGTCAATAATTATCCTTAGCTTGGAATGGGTAGAGAGGAACTTTTCTACAAGGATTTTTATCTCTGACTTTACTTGTGATATAGAAATGTCTTTCTCTATTTTTAACCAAAATTCTATGGTGTAATTATTCTTGGGATTTTAGAACTTACCGCCTAACCATCTTACCAAATCATTGCCATTTGCATAAATCAAAAGGGCAAAGAGCAACACCATTCCAACAATTTGAGCTCTCTCCAAAAATTTATCTCCTGGCTTTTTACCAGTAACAATTTCCCAAAGGGTAAACATAACATGTCCCCCATCCAAAGCAGGTATTGGGAGGATATTCATAAATGCTAAGATGATTGAAAGAAATGCTGTCATATTCCAGAAAAGTTGCCAGTTCCAAGTTTCAGGGAATAGATTACCAATTGTTCCAAAGCCTCCAAGTGATGATGCTCCTTCTTTTGAGAATACGAACTTAAACTGCTTAACATAGTTCACTAAGCTCTGTACTCCTTGAGAAATTCCTGCTGGTATGGATTCAAAAAAGCCATATTCAACCTTCTTTGTTTCAAACATTAGATATGGGTTTTTGGCAACTGCTCCTATCTTTCCATTTTCATCAAGGGTAAAGTCAGCTTTCTTCTCTACTCCATTGCGATAATAACCTATGGATACTGGTTTGGATTTATATTTAGCTATTTCTGCAACAAAGTCTGTAAAGGCAGGTGTAGGTACTCCATTTATAGAAACTATGCTGTCTCCTGCTTGCATTCCGCTTTTCTCAGCAATTGAGCCTAAGGCAAACTTATCTATTACAAATGGGAAACGTGGTATTGCAAATTGTTTTACCTCTGCTGCTATCATTTGTTTGGCAAAATCTGTTGGGAGATTAAGCATTAGGGTTTCTTCTCCTCTTTTTATGGTGCAGTTATGAGACTGGTCTAAAAGCAATTTTTCAACCACTTGGGACATATCATTAACAGGTTTTGCATTTACTGCAAGGATAATATCTCCATTTTGAAAACCATTCTTCAATGCAACTTCAGTATAGTCGTAACCCATTTTGGCATTTTGCAAAGGAAGGGTTTCTTCTCCCCAATAGAAAAGCATCATTGAGAATATTATCAATGCTCCAACGAAGTTCATTATCACTCCTCCCAAAACTATTAATAGTCTTTGCCAAGCAGGCTTGGAGCGATATTCCCAAGGTTGAGCTTCAGAAGAAAGCTTGTCGGCTGAAGTGGTGTTTTCATCAATCATTCCAGCAATTGAACAATAGCCTCCCAAAGGTACCCAACCTATACCCCATTCTGTATTTTCTTTATTCTCTTCAAAACTCTCTGGCGATTTTCTGCTAAACCAGCTTAATTGCCATTTACCTCCTATCTTCTTTGCTCTAAGGATTGAGAAATATGGATTAAAAAACAAATAGAATTTCTCTACCCTTGTCTTAAAAAGTCTTGCGAACATATAATGTCCTAACTCGTGTATGAATACAAGTAGTGATAATGATAGTAATAGTGCTAAAATCTTCATTTCTTTTCTTTATGGTGTTATTTATTATTCTTATTTTAATAGGTTACTTAATTCCTCTCTAACCTCTTTATCGGTTTCAAGAAAATCATTAACGTCAGGCAATGCTATAAAATTGTATTTGCTCATTGCATTTGCGATAATTTCTGGTATTTCCAAGAAGCCTATCTTTTCTTTTAGGAAAGCCTCAACTGCAATCTCATTGGCTGCATTCATAATGGCAGGCATATTACCTCCCTTTTTTATTGCCTGATATGCTAAGGAAAGACAAGGGAAGGTTTCGGTGTCGGGCTTTAGGAAGCTTAGGTTTGGATAATCGTAGATATTGAATTTAGGGAAATTGGTTTTCAATCTTTGAGGATAGGTAAGGGCATATTGTATAGGCAAACGCATATCGGCTAATCCAAGTTGTGCCTTCAAAGAACCATCTTCAAACTCCACAAGAGAATGAATAACAGATTGAGGGTGTACAACTGTTTCTATCTTTTCAGCAGGCAAATCAAATAACCATTTAGCCTCAATTACCTCCAATCCCTTATTCATTAAAGTTGCTGAATCTATGGTAACCTTATTGCCCATTACCCAATTGGGATGATTAAGTGCTTCTTTTGGAGTAATATTTTTAAGTTTATCTTTTGTCTTTCCCAAGAATGGACCACCAGAGGCTGTAAGTATTATCTTTTCAATAGGATTGTAGAACTCTCCTGCCAAACACTGAAATATTGCTGAATGTTCGGAATCAACAGGAAGAATAGGGACATTATTTTCTATGGATAGCTTTGTTACTAACTCTCCAGCAACAACCAAGGTTTCTTTATTAGAAAGGGCAATAGGCTTTTTTGCTTCAATTGCCTTAAGGGTAGGTTTTAATCCTGCAAAACCAACAATGGCTGTAAGGACAATATCTATGGTTTCCATTTGAACAATCTCCTCTAAGGCTTCCTGTCCTGCAAATACTTTTATATCTGTTGAAGCTAAAGCCTCTTTTACCTTTTGGTATTTGCTTTTGTCGGCAATCACCACAGCATTTGGGTCAAATTTTAGAGCCTGCTCAATCAACAAATCAGCTTGTGAGTTAGCGGTAAGCACCTCAACGCTTAGCTCTTCTTTATGATGTTCTATTACCTCTAAGGCTTGTTTCCCTATTGAACCTGTTGAACCAATAATGGCTACTTTCTTTTGTTTCATAGTTAGATTTAGTTATTCTTTTCCAAAAAATAAAGAGCCTCAACAAAACCACAAGACTCTCTCAATAATACTTCTATAATCTACTTTACAATTATCTCCTTCAATTATTTATTCGTTAATATATAAATCTAATGTATCATGTCTTGGAACAGTAAAGTTATAGACTGTTACAGGATAAGAATAATCACCTACACATTCTCCTGCATGTGTCTTATAAAAATAAATTTTATATTCGCTATTAGATGTCTCAGAAATTAAACCTCCTACAAATAAGGGAAATTCATAACTACCTTCATAATTGACATTAGTATACCAATTTTTAGTTCCATTAATAGGGACAAATACTTTTAAATACCCATAAGAAGAGGCTTTAATATCTGCTCTTATTGATGAATCTATAAATGGTCTATCTTCCAAATTTTCTCCAAGATCAAAGATTCCTACTCTAAAATTATAATCTGGTATATTTTGAGGATTGACAGTTAATAAAGTAAATTTCATTTCTTTATTTCCTTTGGGAATTCTTATTTTATAATATCCTCTTGAATCTGTCTTTGCAACATCTTTATAAATAAATACTCTACCAGAAGGAACCATACCATAGATGCGTTCTCCACAATGAATATCAAATGAAACATCCTTTAATGGTTCTCCTGTTTGTAAATCCGTTACATATCCCTCCAAAGCATAAGGATAAAACTCTAAATCTTCATAATCTTCTTCTCCATTACATGATAAAAACAACGGAATAATAATAAGCAATGCTAAGCTAATACTTATTATTGTTAAAATATTTCTTTTCATAAGTTTATTTCTTTTAATCTAAGTTGCAAATATAAGTCTTTATAATTTATCATAAAGAGAAAAACAAAAACAAATTGTTATTTTTTGTAGTGTCTTTTAAGAAAAAGACAGTGAAAGATTACGCATAATATGGATTATTTGTTGATAAATTAATATTTGTTTTGATTATTATTCTATATATTATGGTTATCTTTGTGGCTTAAAATAAGATTTTAATATGGATAATAATAAACAAGAATCTTTAATCAATAAATCAATACTTAGGGTTTTTGCAAGGAATCCTTTTGAAGCACTAAACTATAAGCAAGTTGCATCTCGCATGGGCAGTAATGACAGGGCATCAATGCAAATGGTTATGAATAAGATTTTGCTTATGGCAGAAGAGGGTATTTTGATTGAAGTTACAAAAGGCAAATATAAATTAGACGCAAGATATTTAACTGATGATATTCTTCCTTCCAATTATGTTATTGGAACTGTGGATATGAAGCAGACTTCAAAGGCTTATGTTATTTTGGAAAATGGCTCAGAAGATATTTACATAGCTCCTAACAATACTAATCATGCTCTTCACAATGACAAGGTTAAGGTTTATCTTTTCCCTCGCAGAAAGGGTAGAAAGCCTGAAGGACAGATTACTGAAATCATTGAGAGAAATCAAACAACTTTTGTGGGCTCTTTACAAATACATTCTAAGTTTGCTTTCTTTATTCCTGACAGTGCAACTATGCCCGTAGATATTTTTATTCCTTTGGAAGATATTAATGGTGCTAAGGAGAATGAAAAGGTTTTAGTTCAAATGACTGAATGGCCTCAAAGGTCAAACAATCCTTTTGGAAAGGTTATTAAGATTTTGGGTAAAAAAGGAGAGAATAACACTGAGATGCTTTCTATCTTGGCTGAATTTGGTTTTCCTTTGGTTTTTCCTGAGTCAGTGGAGAAAGAAGCAGATGCTATTGCTGAAGAGATACCTCAAGAGGAGATAGAAAGAAGAAAAGATTTTCGCAATATTCCAACAATTACTATTGACCCTTATGATGCTAAGGACTTTGATGATGCTATTTCTTTTAGGGTTTTGCCTAATGGAAACTATGAGTTGGGAGTTCATATTGCTGACGTTTCTCATTATGTTAGACCTAATTCGGCTATTGACCAAGAGGCTTATCTTCGTGCTACATCTGTTTATTTGGTTGATAGAACAATCCCTATGTTGCCAGAAAAGCTAAGCAATAAGGTTTGTTCTTTGCGTCCTAATGAGGATAGTTTGACTTTTTCGGCAGTCTTTGAAATGAATAGTGAAGCTGAAGTTGTTAACGAATGGTTTGGAAAGGGAGTTATTAGGTCTTGTAGAAGGTTTACTTATGAAGAAGTTCAAACAATTATTGAGAATGAAAAGGGAGAAATGGACGACTTTATTATGCCTGTTCATAATATTGCAACTATTTTAAGAAAGAAAAGGTTTAAAACAGGGGCTATTAATTTTGAATCTCAAGAAGTGAAGTTTCGTTTAGATGAAAATTCCAAACCAATTGGTATTTATATCAAAGAAAGTAAGGAAGCTAATTGGCTAATTGAAGAATTTATGTTGCTTGCCAACAAAAGAGTTGCAGAGAGTATTGGAAAGGATAAAAACAAAAAGAAAGAAGCAAAAACCTTTGTTTATAGAGTTCACGATGAGCCTATACCTGAAAAACTTTCAACCTTTACGGAGTTTGTGAGTAAGTTAGGATATGTTATAAATACTGAAAGCAGGAGTTCTTTGGTTAAGAGTTTTAATGATTTGTTTAGAGATGTTGCTGGTAAGGGAGAAGAAACAATGATTTCAAGCATAGCAATACGCACTATGTCTAAGGCTTATTATTCTACTAATAATATAGGGCATTATGGACTTGCTTTTCCTTTTTATTCTCATTTCACTTCCCCAATAAGACGTTATCCTGACCTTATGGTGCATCGCCTTTTGGAACGTTATCTTGAAGGTGGAGCATCTGCAAGCAAAGAAGCTTTTGAAGAAAGATGTGAACATTGTTCTTTGATGGAAAAGAAGGCTGCCGAAGCAGAAAGGACATCAGTAAAATACAAGCAGGCAGAGTTTCTTTCCGATAAGATTGGAGAAGTATTTAAAGGAGCAATATCAGGAGTTAGTAAATGGGGAATTTATGTTTTGATTGATGAAAACAAATGCGAAGGACTTATTCCTATTCGTACCCTAACGGACGATTTCTACTATATTGATGAAGATAATTATCAGGTTGTAGGAAGAAAGTTAAACAAAACCTATCGTTTGGGAGACCCAATCAAAATTAGGGTTGAAAGTGTTGATATGTTTAAAAAGCAAATGAATTTCTCTTTGGTTGATGACGGAGAGTTCCCTGCAGAAATGAGAGACTTCTCTCCTGAAAAGACTAATGATTTTTCGCAAGATAAAAACTCAAAACAAATAAATTCTAAAACAAATAATCATAAACTTAACCGTAAAGGAAGAAAGAAAAATTAAAAGATATGAATATACTACTTTTAGGCTCTGGAGGAAGAGAAAATGCAATTGCTTTTAAGATTAAGGAAAGTCCTTTATTAACAAAACTTTTTATTTCACCCGGTAACCCTGGCACTGCTCTTTGTGGAGAGAATGTTAATTTGGGTTCTGACTTTTATTCTATTGGAGAATTTGTTATTAAAAACAATATAGAAATAGTTGTTGTTGGACCAGAACAACCTTTGGTTGATGGAATATGGGATTATTTTCATAACAGCTCTGAATTAAAAGATATTTTAGTTATTGGACCAAGCAAAGAAGGTGCCCTCTTGGAAGGAAGTAAAGATTTTGCTAAGGATTTTATGCAAAAGAATAATATTCCAACGGCAAGATACAAGACATTTAACAAAGAAAGTCTAAATGAAGGAAAGGAATTTCTTAGCTCACTTAAACCTCCTTATGTTTTGAAAGCTGATGGTTTGGCTGCAGGAAAGGGTGTTGTTATTCCAAATACTTTGGAGGAAGCTCAAGAGGAATTAACTCAAATGCTTGAACATTCAAAATTTGGCAATGCTTCTCAAAAGGTTGTTGTGGAAGAGTTCTTAAAAGGGATTGAGTGCAGTGTTTTTGTTTTGACAGATGGAGAAAACTACAAGATACTTCCTGTTGCAAAAGACTATAAACGTATTGGAGAAAATGATATTGGCTTAAATACAGGTGGAATGGGCTCTATAAGCCCTGTGAAGTTTGTCGATAAAAGTTTTATGCAAAAGGTTGAAGAAAGAATAATTCGTCCTACTATTCAAGGATTAAAAGATAAGGACATAACATATCAAGGCTTTATCTTTATTGGCTTAATGAATGTTGAAGGGAATCCTTATGTGATAGAATATAATGTTAGAATGGGAGACCCTGAAACAGAAGTTGTTTTCCCAAGAATTAAATCAGATATAGTAGAGGCATTTTTAAGGATAAAGTGTAGAGAACTTGATAAGTTTAATTTGGATATTGACTCTCGTTTTGCTTCATGTGTTATGATGGTTGCTAAAGGTTATCCTGAAAGCTACGAAAAAGGGAAAGAGATAAAGGGACTTGAAAACACTAAGGATTGTATTGTATTTCATGCAGGAACAAAGCAGGAAGGGAAAAAGATACTTACAAATGGCGGAAGAGTGATTGCAGTAACCTGCTATGGAGAAAACCTTCAAGAAGCCTTAAATAAATGCTACGAAAATGTTGAAAGGATTTCTTGGGAAGGAAAGTATTTTAGAAAAGATATTGGGAAAGACCTTTTATAATGGTTAGAGATTAATGGTTAATGGTATTTTTGTAAAGAGAAAAAAAATAAAATATGAAACAATATTTAGATTTATTAAGTCATGTACTTGAGAATGGAAATGTAAAAGAAGATAGAACAGGTACGGGTACTAAGAGTGTATTTGGTTATCAAATGAGGTTTAATCTTGAAGAGGGCTTTCCTTTGGTTACTACAAAGAAACTACATCTTCGCTCTATAATTCACGAGCTGCTTTGGTTCTTGCAAGGAAATACAAATATTAAATATCTTCACGAAAATAAAGTTACTATTTGGGACGAATGGGCAGATAAGAATGGAGACTTGGGACCTATTTATGGAAAACAATGGCGTAATTGGAAAACTAATGATGGAAAGGCTATTGACCAAATAAGTGAAGTTATTGAACAAATAAAAACAAATCCTGATTCTCGGAGACTATTGGTAAATGCTTGGAATGTTGGACAGATTAGTCAAATGGCTTTGCCTCCTTGTCATATTCTATTCCAGTTCTATGTTGCTAACAACAAACTCTCCTGCCAACTATACCAAAGAAGTGCAGATATATTCTTAGGAGTTCCTTTCAATATTGCTTCTTATGCTCTCTTAACTCACATGATTGCTCAAGTTTGTAATCTCGGTGTTGGAGATTTTGTTCATAGCTTTGGAGATGCTCACATATATTCCAATCACTTTGACCAAGCTCGCTTACAACTTTCTCGTAATCCTTATCCTCTACCAGAATTAAAACTAAATAAAGATATAAAGAATATTTTTGACTTCCGCTTTGAAGATATTGAAATAATAAACTACCAATCTCACCCAACAATCAAAGCTCCTATTGCAGTGTAAATAATCATTAACCACTAACCATTAAATAACATGTTAAATATAATAGTTGCTGTTGCTCAAAATAACGCAATAGGAAAGGATAATAAGTTACTATGGCATTTGAGTGAAGACTTAAAGTATTTCAAAAAGACTACTCTTGGTTCTCCGATAATAATGGGAAGAAAGACTTGGGAAAGTTTACCTTTTAAGCCTCTTCCTAAAAGAGAAAATGTTGTTATCTCCACAAATAAAGATTATAAGGTTGAAGGTGCTACCCTTGTTCACTCAACAAAGGAAGCTGTTGAGTATTGTAAAAAGTTTGAGAAAATCTTTGTTATTGGAGGAGAAACGATATATAAGGCTTTGATGCCTTATTGCGATAGATTATATATAACCAAGGTTTATAAAGATTTTGAAGCAGATACTTTTTTCCCTAATATTGATGCAAGTATTTGGGCTTTGGAATTTCAAAGCCAAATGCACAAAGACGAAGAAAGTGGATTAGAGTTTCAATTCTTAGTGTATAAGAAAAAATAATAACTATAACTAAGCTTAATCTATAAAATTGTATCCTTATCTTTTTACTCTAAAACACTATTATTTTTTTCTAAAACATTATCTTTTTTAACTACGATAGTTATCACAGATTCAAAAAGTCGGACTTTCTTATCAAAAAGT
>CAYFWD010000017.1:9165-15552 GCA_964346795.1 uncultured Bacteroidaceae bacterium | reverse complement strand
TCAAAAAGTCGGACTTTCTTATCAAAAAGTGCGACTTTTCGTCTAAAAAGTGCGACTTTTTGATTGAAAAGTCGCACTTTTTGAAGTTGGGATAGTTATCATAAAATATTGGGATAAGTATCTTGGAGAAAAATAATAGTATTTCTAGAAAAAATAATAGTGTTTCAAGAAAGAATAATAGTGTTATTCTGCAAAATAATAATGTATTGGAGCTGAGATTTTATTATTTCCTTAATGCAAGTATTTAACTTTTTTCAAATACCATATTTAAGCCAAAAAAGAAATACTCTCTTAAGACTGGACAGCTTTTGGCAAGGTTGGTTTCTCTTTGAATAAGCTTGGGAGTGTTTGAAGTGTTGTAAAGGAATGGAGGAAATAATCGTATGTATTCTGTCTTCTCATCATGGGAAATAAAGCCTGATGCTTCAAAGAGTTTTTTCCATTTCTTTTGTGAACGTATATTTTCATTTCCCATCTGCAAGCTCTTTCCTAAAACCTCATCATAATAACCTATAACTCTTTTATTTCCTCTTTGAAGATATAACTTTAAAACTTGTGGAAGACAATTTCCATTTTCTTCTACTAATATTATCTTACCTTTTGGTTTTAATATCTTATGGAAAAGTTTCAAACTATCCTTAACTGGCTCCAAATGATGAAGAGTATCTTGAAGTATTATGTAGTCAAAGGTGTTGTCCGAAAGCTGCAAATCAAATAAATTACCATATTGACATTCAAAAAGCGAAGTATCTCCATATTCTTTCCAATACTTTCTTCTATTTTCTAATTCCTTATAGTAAAACTCTAAGGTAACTCCGTAAGTTGAAATTCCTTGCATTGCTAAAAACATTGCTGTTGTTCCATAACCGCAGCCACAGTCAAATATCTTATTATTAGCTTTTGCCTTATCTATATTCTTATCTATAAAATTAAGTCTTTGCAAGAAGTATTCCTTACGAAAAGCTTGATGTTTTTGATTGCCTTCGGTTAGTTTATAGTATGGATATAGGTTTTTATTTGCTTGAAGTTCCTTAAAAAAAAGTTCAAAAAATCTTTCTGTATTCATTAAATGAGTATTTAGGGAAACAAAAGTACAAAACTTTTATTGATTAAGTTGAAAATTCATTTCTTAAAGACTATTCATCATGTGAGGCTTTAAGTAATGAAAGTACATCTTTTATTCTAAATATTTTGAATATAAAACTTAGAATAACCATTACTATTGAAGTGATTAATATATTGTAAATCCATGATGATGTTATTTCTTTAAGCAAGTAGGCAGAAAGTATTATTGAAATCACAAAGAGAATTATTCTTAACACATACATTATATCAAATTTTATCTTGAAAATCTTTATTGCAATAATGGCTTGAAATAGTGCTATTACAGTTTGTGCAATTAATGAAGAGTAGGCTGCTCCTAATGCAAAGAACTTAGGTATTAAGATAAAATTAACTCCTATATTCAGTACCATTCCAACAGATGCAACAATATTTAAGTATTTCAAAGAGCCGTTGGCAGTTAGAAGAGTTCCAAAAATATAGTTCATCGCAATTGGGATAAAGCAAATACTAAGTATTCTAAAGGCTTGCGAACTTTCTTCTATATGTTTGTTATACATTAAATCCATTAGATTATAACCATATAATTGACTTATAGCGACGAAACAAACCGTTAGCATAAGAAGAAGATGAAAAGAGACCTTTACTATTGGTTTTACATCTTGATTTGACTGTATAAGTTTGGAGAATAGCGGCAGAAGGATTATTGAGAAAAGATATGCAATCATATTTGCAGCATCTACCAAACGATATGCAGAAGCATAAATTCCTGCTTGATTAGCTCCATCGTCCAATAATCTTTCAATCATAACACTATCGGCTCTGTAGTAGAAAGACATTAGCAATGTAAGTATGGCAAATGGATAGGAGTCTTTTATTATTTTCACAACAAAAGGGTAATTCCATTTAAATCTAACAATCTTTGCTTTTTTCCAACAAATTGTAAAGGCTACTATAACAGCAAAGAGATAGGCAAAGAGCTGGATAAATATAAAATACTCTATCTTAAAGTCTGTTTTCAAGACTCCTCCCCAAAGCAGTATGGAACAAAAAACAATTACAATAAACTTATCCAAAACTGAAAGAACACCATCTGTCTTAAAGAGTTGAAGTCCTGAAATATTGGAGCGAAGATATATAAGCAAAGAAGCAAGAAATTGAGATATACAAAGAATACCAAGTAGTTTTAAGGCATAAGCATCGTATCCCAACGCTATTGCCACTGTAAAGACAACTATTGTAAAGACAATTGCCATTGCAAATTTTATTGGGACAAGCTGTGAAATATATTTTGAAAGGAGCTGTGGATGTTGAGCAATTAACCTATTATTATAATTAGTTAGCCCAAAGTCCAAGATAATATTAAATATAAAAGTAAAGTTCAAAAGAGCGAAATAAAGTCCGTAATCTTGAGCCGACACAGCATTTTGAACACCCCTATCAACACCAAGTATCCAAAAGGATTTGATAAGAATATTGAGTGTTAAAAGAAAAAATAAATTAGTTACAAATCTTTTTCTCACTTTTTATTTGTACTTTTGCTTTTGATATTTTAATAACTCACAAAAAAGTTTTTTAGTATTGAAGATAGCAGTTAATACAAGATTATTATTACATAATAAGCTTGAAGGCATTGGTTACTTTACACTTAAGATATTAGAAAAAGTCGTGAAAAACCACCCTGAGGTAGAATTTATTTTCTATTTTGACAGAAAATATGACAAGAGTTTTATTTTTGCAGATAATATTACTCCTGTAGTTATTCCTTGTCCAACAAGACATCCTATCCTTTGGTATATTTACTTTGAATGGCTATTGCCTTACTATATGAAAAAGCATAAAGTTGATATGCTTTTTTCTCCTGATACTTATATGCCGAGAAAACCAAAGGTTCCAACCCTAAATACTTTCCACGATATAAATTACGAGTATAATCCTAAATACATCAGTAATATATTTCATAGGTATTATTTCTTAAATTTCTTTCCTAAGTTTGCAAAAAACGCAACTCATTTAATTACTGTCTCCAACTATTCTAAAAGAGACTTAATGGAGTTTTATGATGTGGCAGAAAACAAGGTTGATGTTATTTATAATGCTGCAAATGAACTTTACTATGTTGTTTCGGAGAAAGAAAAAGAAATAACCAAACAAAGACTTACAAATGGAAGGGATTATTTCTATTTCGTTGGAACAGCTTATAAGAGAAAAAACCTTGTTAATCTTTTTAAGGCTTTTGACTTATTCAAACTAAAGACTGGAAGTGAGACTAAATTAGTTATCATTGGCTCAAAGAAAGGTTGGAGAGGTGAAGTGGAAGATGCATTCAATAAAATGATTTTTAGAAAGTATGTAGTTTTCACTGGACGTTTGGAAGCTGCAGAAATAAATCTTATTGCCAATAGTGCTTTAGCTCTTACCTTCGTTTCGCAGTTTGAAGGTTTCGGAATACCTATTGTTGAAGCCTTTGCTGCTGGTTGTCCTGTTATAACTTCCAACACTACCTCTATGCCAGAGGTTGCTGGAGATGCTGCTTTGTATTGTGACCCTTATCTTCCTCAAAGCATTGCTGATGCTATGGAAAAGATATGGCTTTCCCCTCATCTTAGAGAAGAGTTGATTGAAAAGGGATTTGAACAAAACAAGAAATTTAGTTGGGAGGATTCAGCAGAAAAACTATGGAATTCAATAGAGAAGACTTTAAGCAGAGGATAGAAGAACTTTATAAGCTTTTTCTTCTTAACCCCAGCATTACAACCGACACAAGAAACATAAAGAAAGGGGATATTTTCTTTGCCCTTAAAGGAGAGAACTTTAATGGAAATCATTTCGCACAAAAAGCTCTTGAAATGGGAGCTTCCCTTGCGGTTATTGATGAAAAAGAATATGCTATTAACGATAAATGTTTCTTGGTAGAGAACGTTCTTTATACTCTTCAACTTTTAGCAAACCACCACAGAAGACAATTTCCTAATTTAATACTTCTTGCAATAACAGGAACAAATGGTAAGACTACCACAAAGGAACTTACACATGCTGTTATATCACAAAAATACAATACCATCGCTACTCAAGGAAACTTTAATAATCATATTGGTGTTCCTCTAACTCTTTTGAGGATAACTAAAGAAACAGAGTTTGCAATAATTGAAATGGGAGCTAACCACAGAGGAGAGATAGATTTTCTTTGCAAGATTGCAGAGCCAAGATACGGACTAATAACAAATATTGGCAAGGCACACCTTGAAGGCTTTGGAGGTTTTGAAGGAGTTATAAAAACAAAGACCGAACTCTTCCGCTATCTTGACAAGGAAAACCATTTTGCAATTATCAATATGGACGATATTTCCCTGTCAAACTACTCAAAAGGGCATAAAAACCATTACTATAAGTATTCTATTTCTAATAAAATCTATTCCGAAACTGCAAAATTGGATTTTGAAGGAAATATAATTAACTCAAAACTTATTGGTTCCTACAATTCCCAAAATATTTTGGCAGCAATGACTATTGGAAAGATTTTTAGAGTTGATATAAACCTTTCCATAAAAGCAATTGAAGACTATACTCCAACCAATCATCGCTCACAAATCCAAAAGACCAAAGATAATACCCTAATATTAGATTGCTATAATGCCAACCCTTCAAGCCTTACTATTGCATTACAAGACTTTGAAAATCTAAAAGCAGAAGACAAATACGCTTTTATTGGGGCAATGAAAGAACTTGGAGATAACTCAATGGCAGAGCATAAAAACATTGTTGATATTTTAAGGGGTATGAATCTTAAAGGAGTTATTTTGATTGGAGAGGAGTTTGAAGAATTTGAGAAAGGGGAAAAAGAAAACGAAATTTATTTCAAGACCTCTTCCCAAGCTAAAGACTACCTTTTAGAAAACAAGATTAAGGGTGGAACAATACTAATTAAAGGTTCACATTCTACCAAAATGGATGTATTAGCAGATGCTTTATAGGGTTATTGGGTTAATGTCGGGAACGTCTTTAGATGGGCTTGACATAGCTTATTGTTATTTTTCTTTTGAAAAAGGAAAATGGAGTTATTCTATTGAGAAAGCAACGACAATAGAATATTCTAATGATATAAAGGCTATGCTTTTGAAAGCAGAAAACACCTCATCGGAAGAGTTTGTAAAGATAGATAAAGAGTTTGGACATTTCTTAGGAAATGAAACAAAGAAATTTATTGACCAATACAATTTGGAGGTTGATTTTATATCTTCTCACGGCCAAACAATATTTCATCAGCCTCAAATAATGCTAACAACCCAAATAGGAGATATTAATGCTATTTATTCTCACACCAATATAAAAACCATTGGCGACTTTAGGCGTTTGGATTTAGCCCTTGGAGGTCAGGGAGCCCCACTTGTACCTATTGGAGATAGGCTTTTGTTTAGCGAATATCCTTTTTGTTTAAATCTTGGTGGCTTTTCCAATATATCTTATGAAGAAAATGGCAGCAGAATAGCTTATGATATTTGTCCTGTAAATATTGTTCTAAATCATTTAGCTCAAATGGAAGGCTTAGCCTACGACAAAGATGGAGAAATTGCTAAAAGAGGAAAGGTAAATAGTGTTTTGTTGGATAGCTTAAATAATTTAGAGTATTACAAGACAAAGAAACAAAAGTCATTGGGTAAAGAATGGGTTGTGGATAATGTTTTCCCTTTGCTAAACAGCTCTTTCCTTTCAGTTTCCGACCTAATGGCTACCTTTGTTGAGCATATCACTCAAGAATTGGCTAATAATATAAAAGGAGATGTCTTGATAACAGGAGGAGGAGCCTTTAATAAATACTTAATTGAGAGTTTGAAATCAAAACTCAACAAAGAATATAAGGTACATATCCCTGAGCCAATAATAATTAACTATAAGGAAGCATTAATCTTTGCCTTTTTGGGAGTTTTGCGAGTAAGGGAAGAAATAAATACTCTTTCATCAGTTACAGGAGCGGCAAAAGACTCCTGCGGAGGACTAATCGCTGGCTTTTAATTCTTTTTTTTATCTTGATAAAGTATTTGTTGTTAGTTTTTATAGGATATATGATACCGCAAAATAAAAATTATCTAGGGCAAAAATAAATTTATCCGCCGTATAATTTTATTTTTGCGAAGTCTTTTTGGAAAAAGATTAAGTTTAATTTAAAGAAAGCTTAGTTTATTTTGAAAAAAGTTAAGCTTAATTTTTCTACAATCAAATTCTATATCAGAATACCTAAATATTTGCAAATCAATAATAATATTTTACCTAAAAATAGACTTAGTCCTTGGTGTCATAGGACTAAGTCCTAAGGAGTACAGGACT
>CAYFWD010000017.1:0-9065 GCA_964346795.1 uncultured Bacteroidaceae bacterium | reverse complement strand
AGGACTAAGTTTATTTTTCACAAGAAGTAATTCCTTTATTTTCACGTGATAAATACAAAGGGTTAATCGTAATTTATATTAGCTTTTTGATTTATTGTTTTTTAGCATCTATAATAAGATAAACACTATTAAAGAATAAGTATTTCCATATTATAGTTTAATGTGTAAGCAAATGATTTTACCTGCCTTTTAATTATAAAAATTGTTAAAACACTTGACAAAATTTTATTATGGGCTTATCTTTGTAAACTTTCACAAAAAATAGATTTTTTAATAGTAAATAGAATATATAATTTATGAAGCTTTCACAATTTAAGTACAATTTACCCAAAGAGCTTATTGCAGAAAAACCAGCTCCTGATAGAGATGGCTCAAGATTAATGGTTATTAACAGAAAAACAGGAAAAATTGAACATAAAGTTTTTTCCGACATCTTAGAGTATTTTTATGAAAAGGATTTATTTGTTTTCAACGATACTAAGGTTTTTCCTGCACGACTTTATGGCACTAAAGAAAAAACTAATGCAAGAATAGAAGTGTTCTTGCTTCGTGAAATTAATCCCGACACTCGTTTATGGGATATTTTGGTTGACCCTGCTCGTAAGATAAGGATTGGTAACAAGTTGTATTTTGGGGAAAATGATGAGTTGGTTGCTGAGGTTATTGATAACACTACCTCAAGGGGAAGAACTCTTAGGTTTTTGTTTGACGGAACTCACGATGAGTTTAACAAGGTGTTGCATAAGCTTGGTAATACCCCTATTCCTGATGACTTACTACGTATTAGAGATGTTACAGCTGAAGACAAGGAAAGGTATCAAACAATTTATGCTAAAAATGAAGGAGCTGTGGTTGCTCCAACGGCTGGTTTCCATTTCAGCAAACATCTTATGAAGAGAATGGAGATTAAGGGTTGTGAGTTTGCTTACGTTACTTTGCATTCTGGCTTAGGTAATTTCCGTCCAATTGAGGTTGAAGATTTGACTAAGCATAAAATGGACTCGGAAGAGATGCATGTCAATCAAGAGAATGCAGATATTATTAATGATGCTGTTGAGCGTGGAAGTAAAATATGTTGCGTTGGTACTACAACTATGAAGGCTATGGAGACAGCAACAACTATTTCAAAAAGGATTGTTCCTTTTGATGGATGGTCTAATAAGTTTATCTTTCCTCCTTATGATTTTGGAGTGCCTAATTGCATGATTACTAATTTCCATCCTCCTTTGTCTTTAATGCTAATGATTGCTACTGCATTTGGAGGTTATGAGCTTATTATGGATGCTTATAAGCAGGCTATAGCTGAAAAATATAAATTCCTAACCTATGGCGATGCAATGCTTATCATCTAAGGAAAGGTATTTGATTGTTGTTGCTGGTGGTTTGGGTTTAAGGTTGAAAAGTGATATTCCCAAACAATTTCTTCCTATCTGTGGTAAGCCTATTCTTATGAGGACTTTGGAGAGGATAAGAGAATTTAGCGACACTATCAATATTATTCTTGTTCTTCCAAAGGAGCATAAGGAGTATTGGCAGCTGTTGTGTAAGGAGTATGATTTTAATATCCAGCATAAGATTATTGATGGTGGTAAGGAAAGGTTTTATTCTGTTAAAAATGCTTTGGATAGTATAGAAGTGGAGAAAGATGCCATAATTGGAATTCACGATGGGGTTAGACCTTTGGTTTCTTTGAAGGTGATAAAGGATTGTTTTGAGATGGCAGAAGAGAAAGGAAGTGCTATTCCTGCCATAAACCCAGTGGAATCAATTAGATTTGGGAAAGAAGATGAGAAAAATGATGTAAAGACTATTTCTTATAGTCGTGATTTGGTTTGGCTTGTGCAAACTCCCCAGTGTTTTGATGTGGAAATATTAAAACAAGCTTACCGACAACCCTTCAATAAAAAATTTACTGACGATGCTTCGGTGGTTGAAAGCATTGGGCATAGAGTAAATTTGGTGGAAGGAAATAGAGAAAATATTAAGATTACTAACCCTTTAGATATTGCTTACGCAGAAATATTATTTAATGATTTCAAAGATTAAAGATTTATTCCTAAAAACTTTTGGAGAAGAGGTAGAGAAGATAGAAAAAATGTCTGCTCATGGTTCTAAGAGAGAATATTTTCGTTTATACTCTTCCAATATAAAATGTTTGGCTGCAACAAATGAAGACAAGCTTGAAAATATTGCTTTTGTGGACTTTGCTGAGCAGCTTTTGAAGAAAGGTATTCGTGTTCCAAAGATTTTAGCACAGGATTTGGATAACGATATGTATTTTATAGAAGATTTGGGAGATGTTACCTTGTTTGATTTGATAGAACTGGAGAGGAAGGGAGAGGTTTCTTTTCAAGAGATAAAAGAATACTACTATAAGGTTATTAAAGAGTTGCCTAAGATACAGATTTTGGCAGGAAAAGACTTTGATTATTCTAATGCATATCCAAGAAAATCTTTTGACAGACAATCTATATCTTGGGATTTAAGCTATTTTAAATACTATTTCTTAAAATTATCGGGTATTGCCTTTAATGAGCAAGAGTTAGAAAACGATTTTAATACTCTAACAAACTATCTTCTTTCTGCGGATTGCAGTTATTTCTTGTATAGGGATTTTCAATCAAGAAATATAATGATTATTGATAATGAGCCTGCTTTTATTGATTTTCAAGGAGGAAGACAGGGAGCATTGCAATATGATTTGGCATCTTTGCTTTTTGATGGAAAGGCTGACCTTAAGCCAGAGTTTAGAGAAGAGCTGCTTGCACTATATATTAAGGAAGCTAAGAAGTATATAGAAATAGATGAAAAAAAGTTTAGAAGCTATTTTTATGTTTATGTCTATGTTCGTATTATGCAGGCAATGGGTGCTTATGGGTATAGGGGCTATTTTGAAAGGAAGGAGCATTTTCTAAAAAGCATTCCTTTTGTATTAAAGAACTTAGATTATTTAGATAAAAACATTAACCTTGATATAAATATTCCTTATCTTCAAAAGGTTTTTAGAGATATGATTAGCTCTGAGAAGTTACAAAACATATCAAAGCAAAAACTTAAAGTAAGTATAAATAGTTTTTCGTACAAGAGAGGTTATCCTCAAGACCTTTCGGGTAATGGTGGTGGCTTTGTTTTTGATTGTAGAGCTATTCATAACCCAGGGAAATATGATGAGTATAAAAATCTCAATGGCAAAGACAAAGAAGTTATTGATTTTTTAGAGAAAGAGGAAGACGGAAAAGAATTTTTTTATAATGCAAGTAATTTAGTCAATAATAGTATTAAAACTTATTTAAGAAGAGGGTTTACCAATCTTTCAGTAAGTTTTGGTTGTACGGGAGGGCAACATCGTTCTGTTTTCTTTGCAGAAAAGTTAGCTAAATTACTTTCTCAAAATTCTGATATAGATGTTGTTTTGAAGCATTTGGAACAAAATAAATAAAATATTAGGTTTAAATATTTTCTTATTCGCCAAAATATTATAAATTTGCAAACTAATAACGTTAATAATAATACTTAAAAACATATTTGATTAGACATGAAACCAAGAACCATTATCTCAATTGTACTTATCGCAGGAATTTTAGCTTTAGTTGTTGTATTATACAATAGCATTATGCGTCCAGTAAAATTTGATGCTGAATATAACAAACGTTCAGCTGAAGTTATTGTAAAATTAAAAGATATTAGAGCTATCCAAGAAGCATATAAAGGAACTTATGGTAGATTTTGCGGAGACCTTGATTCTTTGCTTCTTTTCCTGGAAACAGGTAAGGTAAATATGGTGAAGAAATATGGTGTTGTTCCAGACTCTTTAACTGAAGCTCAAGCTTTGAAAGCAGGTATTATTAAGAGAGACACCGTTGAAGTAAATCCATTAGAAAAACTTTTGGAAGAAAAGAAATTACTTTCTCCTGTTAGCGAACTTAAAAATCTTAAATATATTCCTTATTCAGACAATAAAGTATTTGACATGAAGGCTGATATCATTGAAAGAAGCGGAGTTATGGTTCCTACCTTTGAAGCAACAGCAGATATTTTCACCTATACCAAAGGGATGAAAGAGCAAGATGTTATTAACTTAAAAGCTGAAATTGAAGGTAAGAATCGTTACCCTGGTTGGAAAGTTGGAGATGTTACTCAGCCTATAACTGATGGTAACTGGGAATAATATTTAATTATGGAGAGATTCAAATTAGTAAAATTAGCTAAGAGTGATGATAAAATCATAGCACAAGAAACAGATTTATGTATTTGTGTTAGTGATAGTGGATTTAACTTTTCTTTAATTAGTAATTACAAACTTAAAGCATTAGGTGAGTTCGCTACCGATTTAAGTACAGATATTACATCTGTTATGAGCAATCTTAGAGATTGTTTTGCTTCTATTGATATTAGGCTTTTTAATTTTGCTAATATTAAAATCGTTATCCAAACTTCTAAAAACATATTTGTTCCTTATAAACTTTACGATAATACAAAGACTAAGGAATATCTTCGCTCTGTTGCCATAATTAGTGGCAGCGAAAATGTTCTTGAAAGTGTTTCAGAACGTTTGGATATTGTTTCTGTATTTACCGTTCCTATGGCTCAACACTCAGGGATTAAGATATTGATGCCTAAGGCAAGTTTTGTTTCTGCCCAACAAGTTATGGCAGAATATGGATTTGAAATATCTAAACTAACTGGCAATACAGCAATCCTTCTTAAGAAAGATAAATCATGTAACCTTATTATATTTAAAGCAAATCAATTTACTTATGGAAACAGCTTCACCTTCTCCAATGAAAGTGATATGATTTATAATATAATTTTTGCTTTTAATCAATTAGGTATTGACACAGAAGAGATAACCTTCCTTATTACTGGTCAAGAATACACAATGGAAGAAAAGCAAGCACTTAGAAAATATATCAAAAACGTTTCTTATTCCAACCCAACGGAAAATGTAAAGGTGGGTTACGAGTTTGAAGGAATGAACTTGCAAAACTATTTTCTTACATTAGTTAAATAATTTTCCCAAATGAGAATAATTGCTGGAGAGCTTAGAGGTAGGCGTTTAACCCCTCCTACAAATCTTCCAATTAGACCAACAACCGACCTTGCAAGAGAAAGCCTATTTAATATCTTACGCAATAAAGTTGATTTTGAAGAAATCTCTACCTTAGATCTTTTTGCAGGTACAGGTTCAATAAGCTTTGAATTTATTTCAAGAGGAGTCAAACAAGCAATAGCTGTTGATGCTGACCAAAGATGTATTGACTTTATTAAAAAATCATCTGCGGATATGAAAATAAATAATCTCTTAGCTTTAAGAAACGATGTCTTTATTTTTCTTGGGCGTTCACAAATGAATTTTGATGTTGTCTTTGCTGACCCTCCATACGATTTGAAACAAATAAAAATTATCCCTGATTTAGTTTTGAAAAGCTTCGTAAAACCTAATGGGTTATTTATTATGGAACACCCAAAAGATTACTCCTTTAAAGAGCACCCTTATTTTTTAGAACAAAGACATTACGGAAAGGTTAATTTTACCTTTTTCAAAATTCCAGAATAAACCAAATCTTAAACAAAGGTTAGAAAAAAATAAACGGGATTTATTTTGAAATAAGTCCCGTTTATTTTTTATTATATAAGGGTTATTTTTATTATCCTTGAAGGTTGAATGAAACTGGTAAAACAAATTGTTGTCTAACAGCTTTACCTCTTTGTTTTGCAGGTTTCCATTTTGGCATTTCTTTTACAACTCTTTTTGCTTCTTCACCACAACCAGAACCAATATCACGCAAAACTTTAATATCTGTAATTGAGCCATCTTTTTCAACAACAAAAGTTAACATTACTCTTCCCCTTGTTCCTGTTTCTCTTGCTTGTTGAGGATACTTAATAGATTTTGCTAAATATTCGTTTAGCTTTTCTATTCCTCCAGGGAAGCCTGCTTCTTCTTCCACAACAGTAAAGATTTGAGTTTCTTCTTCAAGTTGTTCTTCTTGCACTTCAATTTCTATTTTTGCAACTGTTGCAGTAACATTAGAAGTTTGTTGGAAACTTGTAACACTAAACTCATTCTCAATTTTTTTTGTATCTTCAACAATTTCAAATTCTGTTGTTTCTGCTTGAGGAGTTTCTTCTGGTGGTGGAGGTGGAGTTTCTTCTTGAGTAGCTAAAACAACTTCTTCAACTTCTTGAACTGCCACTCTATCAACCAAAACTGCTTCCTTTTGGTCATAACTTTTATATTCAAAAGCAAATATAGTTAAGCTTAATGCTATAACTAATCCTATTTGAATAAATAGAGCTTTCTTGTTTTCAAGATTAGCCTTGTCTGATTTCTTTAATTCCATTTCCTTTAAGTTTTATATTTAAAACTATTTTTTACTTAATTTCAAGTTGCTAAATTACTTCTTTTTTCTTTTGCCTACAAATTTTTTGACAAGTTTTATCATTTTTTTGTGTTGGTAACTTTAGAAACTTCTTATCTATAAACGAAATATAATTTATTTTATTGTTCAAAAACTTTTAGTATTCAAAGCTTGAACCACCCAAAAATTCTCTCATTATTGATGTTGGAGGTATGGATTTGTCATCAATTGTTTTGAAATTTGCAAGAAAACGAAGTAGTCTTTTTGCATCAGAAAAACAAACCTCACTCTCTGGAACTTCTGACAAAAGAGGCTTTGCATAAGTTTTTAACACCCCAAGCTCGTACAATAGAGAAGAATTAAATATACTATCTGCATTTTCTTGATATGGGAAAATATGCTTTTCCTCTCCTTCCTTAACACTTTGCCAACGATTTAATGTATCTGTTGCGGAATATCCTCTATAACTATAATCTCTAACTATTCTTCTAATTAAACGATTATCACTTGTGCTGATTAAATTATGCTCATCAACTGAAATCTGGGTAAGAGCAGATATAAATACATTATATTTCTTGCTCTTATCTATCTTTTCTGTCAGTATTGGATTAAGAGCGTGAATACCTTCAACAATAAAAATCGCATTTTGTTCTGCTTTTATTATTCTACCATCATAAATCTTCTTTCCTGTAATAAAATCAAAACGAGGAATACTTACCTCCTCCCCTTTCAAAAGACGCATCATTTGACTATTGAAAAGTTCTATATCTAAAGCATCAATACTTTCAAAATCATAATCTCCATTCTCGTCTCTTGGTGTAAATTCTCTATCTAAAAAATAATCATCTAAAGAAAGTTGAACAGGCTTATATCCAAGAACAGAAAGCTGAGTTGCCAACCTCCTGCAACTTGTTGTCTTTCCTGAAGAAGAAGGTCCTGAAAGAAGAACAATTTGAACATCTTTTCTTTTATTTATCTCATCTGCAATTTGCGAATAACGTTTTTCGTGCAAAGCTTCCGATACCTGAATTAATTTTATATGGTCGTTATTGTCCACTATCTTATTCAAACTACTAATGTAAGGAGTACCAAGAATTTTTACCCAATCCTTATGCTCTTGGAAAACAGAAAACATTTTCTCTTGCTTATTCCTGCTTTTAAAGAGTTTGTTTGGTTCTTTTCTGTCAGGCATAACAAGAAGCATTCCTCCATTAAAATGAACCAAATCAAAAACATTTAAGAAAGATGTTGAAGGAACAAGAGGATAATAGAAATGATTAACCGTTCCATCAAGATAATCAACATCCACATATAGTTTATGCACTGCCTCAATCAAATCAGCCTTATAATTAAGTCCAACCTTTCTAAATATCTCCACAGCCTCATTTACAGGAATATTCTTAGTAACAAAAGAGTAATCTTTATCTATAATTTCCTGCATCTTATCCTTTATATCCTTAACAATGGACTTATTTATTTCTGAAGGAAGGTTTTCAATTTCTGCATAGTATCCATTGGACATTGAATGGTAAATTATCAGGTCAGACTTTGGTAAAACTTCTTTTGTTGCCTTATAAAGAACAAACATTAAGCTCATTGCATACATTCTTCTTCCACTTGAATTCAAAATATCAAAAAACTCAACTGTCTTTGGCATATATACCTTATAGTTTAGGTTTCTAACCTTATTATTCACATAAGCTCCTAATATTGCGTGCTTGGAGCTTATTCCTGCAAACTTAACAACCTCACTTAAAGTTGAACCAAAAGGAACCAATAATTTGGAATTAGTATTCCTACATATTATTTCAATCATTTCCGACATATCTCTTGCTTTTCTTTTTTATTAGCATAATAACGTTTATCCTTAGTCTTTGGGTATATTTCCTTACCAATTAATTCTCTAATCACAACAGAAGCTGCCATACAGCCAAAGATTGGTGGCATATAGGAAATTGTTCCCACTGCCGATTTCTTATTGGTTGATTCCTCCAAAAGGACTACTTCCTTTTCCACTTCTTCAGGAGAATAAACAACAGCAAAACCTTCATAGTAACCAAACCTATGTATTTTCTTCCTAACCTTTGATGCCAAAGGGCAATTATAGGATTTGGAAATATCATCAACCCTAATTTGAGAAGGGTCTAATTTTCCACCACTTCCCATAGAAGAAACAATGGGGATATTGAGATTAAGACAATGAAGAATAAGAAATGTTTTTGGAGCAAGAGTATCAATGGCATCAACAACATAATCATATTTATCTTGTTTTAGAATTTCTATCATTCTATCATCTCTAATATACTCATCAATAACTCTTAAATCTATATCAGGATTAATATCTTTCAGTCTTTGAGATAAAGCATAGGCCTTTTTCTCGTTCATAGTAGAAGAAAGAGCAATCAGTTGGCGATTAAGATTTGAAGGGTTAACAGTATCTCCATCAACTATTGTCATTTTCCCAACTCCTGCCCTACAAAGCATTTCAGCAGCATAAGCACCAACTCCTCCCAGCCCAACAACCATCACATTGGCTTTTCTAATCTTTTCCAACCCCTCCTTCCCAAGCATTAATTCAGTTCTTGAATACATTTAATCTAATTTTAGTTGATGCAAAGGTAAAAAATATTTAGCTAATGCAGCAATTATACAAAGTTACAAACTAATATCTGTTGTAATTATAAATATATTAAAGATATGAAA
>CAYFWD010000016.1:20118-29655 GCA_964346795.1 uncultured Bacteroidaceae bacterium | reverse complement strand
CAATAATTGAGTAGAAATAAACTCCATTTGGTAAATCAGAAGTATTGATTATTTGTTTACCGCTTAATGAAGAGCCTAACTCTATTGTTTTTACTTCTTTACCAAGTATATTTCTAACAACCAAACTTAAACGTCCTTGATTTGAAGGCAGAGAGTATTTTATTGTAGCACTTTGTACAGCTGGATTTGGATATGCTTCTAAAGAAATTGGATTGGAAACAATTGGTTTTGCAAGTGAAATATTATGGTTTTTGTAGTGAACAATTATTGATTGTAAGGATTCATTAGTAGTTGGGTTTATCAAATGAAGTCTTATAAGACTTGTGGCTTGGCTTGTAGTTGTGTACATCAAATCAAATTCAGTGTATTCTACATTTGGGTTAAGAGTTATTGAAGTAGAAGAAATTGTATCTAACAAACAATTCCCATTAAAACACATAGATATTGCAGCTGTTGGATTTATTTCTATAATTTGTAAAGCAACTTTTACTTCTATTGGAGATGAGGTAATATTTTTGAAATGAATAAAGTCAGCAAACATTTGTTCTGTGCCATTTTCAGTTACTTGTATTTTAAGTGTGTCTCCAATAATGTTTCCATCATAAATAAATTGGAAACTTTGTTGTGCCTTTAACCCAAAGCTTAGGATAAAGATAGATGCTAATAGAAAGTATATTTTTTTCATGATATTTTATATTATTTTGTGTTGCAAATATACAATAAATTCTTTTTTTACAAATTTATTGGTGTTATTTTTATTATTTAGACAAAATCAACTACCAAATCTTACTTTATTAAAGATGAATTTCGTTGGTTTGAATAATTTCTTTAGTTTGAGCATCTGTAACAAAAACAACAACTGTACATTTAGAAATATCTTTAATGTCAGGGTCAATATCAATTAGATAGTTCTTGTTTATTTTTGTTTCTTTTGAAGCACCCATTAAACTTAAAGAATAATCTACAAGACCATTCTTTCTTAATACATGGTTAAATTCAAAATCATTAATCTTTGGAATTGTACCAAAATTAGGGTCAGAATTATATTGAACACCTATAATTCCACTTTCTAAAACAACTATATTAATAAGCATTGGAGAAGAGTAGTCTTTTAGAAAAACATTTTCTGTACTAACTAATATTTTCTTGTCTTCAGAACTATATTCCACCCCAAGATTAATATCCATTATATGCTCTTGAGTGTTTATTGCATTTTGAATTTCAGTATCCCAATTTGCATCTCCAATGGTGTATGATGCTCCTGCTTTCTTTCTGTTTATAAGTCCTGTTGGCAATGAATTACACCCAAATTCTGTAGCCCATTTTTCTCCATATTCAGTTTTAAAGTCAAGATTATTATTTACAGATGAAGGATTTGCAAAAGCAGTAGCATGAACAGCCATAACAATAATTTGCTCTCCATATTTGTTAATCATTTCTGTTGCTTTTGCTGCAGCTCTTGGACAATTAACACATTTCCATCCTGTATAATCTTCTAGCATAACTCTCTGAATAGAGCTAGTTTTAGTAATAGGAGTAGTTTCTGAAGTTTGTCCTTTTGGATAAACCAGCCTTTCTTCTTCCTCAACACTATCACAACTTATCAATATTAAAGGAAGAATTATTGTCAATATATATATTATCTTTTTCATCTCTTATCTTTTTATTTTATTTAGGATTTATTAGAAACTACTTGTAATTGTTGCGAATAATCCATTTGAAGCAGGCACCATTCTACAAACTCCACCAATACACATTATACCTTCTCTTTGTTTGCCATAACTCAACTGAACTCTTGTTGTTCCTTTTGTATATCCAATTGCAAGATTATAGTAGTGAACCTTTTCTCCTTCTTTCTTACCATAATTCCATTGGTCAGTAGCAGCAACAAAGAATTTTCCTCCCAAATTAAATTCAATAGTTCCTTGTACCCAATCTCCTGCAGCCCATTCTCCATAGTTTTGTTCTGTTAGAAGAAGTTGTAACTCGTATCTTAAAGAGTTTCTTTTCTTAAGCTTTTGTGTTAAATCTGCAGCGAAAACATTTGCATACACAAACTTATCTCCTTGGTGTCCTATTGCAATTGGATTAAAGGTTTGATAAGAATACATTAGGTTTAACTTAAGTTCAGAATTAAGTCTTTTTCCTAACTCAAAGTTTAACTCTTCAAAGTACAACTCTTCTCCTGCCTTAAAGAAAGATGATGTGTATCCTTCTGTACCTTCATAGTTTCCAGCAGGGTTTTGCAATACATATTCTTTGTCTATAGCGTTTGCCCTTGAATAGTTCAACTTAATATCTGTGCCATATTTTCCTCCCAAGAACGTATTCTTTTTAATCTTATAAATAACATCTGCTTGAACACCCATTTCTCCATTTACTTGTGTTGCATAAGGATACATTGCAAAAAGAGAGTAGGAATGCTGACGAGTAAGAGCAGGAAGATAGTTTACATTAAGCATATTTCCTGTTTCTCCTCTTCTTGACTTATAACTCATATTGTCTATTCTCTTGGCAGAAACATTTACTCCTAAACCCTTAGCTGCATAGCCTAAAGAAAGGTAAGCAGCTTCTCCTTGATGAAATATATATCCATTAACAGCATTTGGGTCTTGTCCTTTCCTTGCATATTCAGCATTCAAATTGAAAGCCTTGTAAGACATCTGAACTCTTGCTGCAGCAGAACCAATATTTTCTGGCATTGTTATCTTATAATTATCTCCTGTATTTGGTTCAATAACAAATCTATCTTCTGCCTTATCATATACGCTAACAAAACTTCCTCCTGCAATAATTTGCAATGGAGAAAACTCTATTTTCTTGAAAAGAGAATTAATTGAAACCTCTGCATCAAGTCCTCTTACCAAACCGAAATCGTCATTCTCCCATATCTTTTCCCAATAATAACGCTGTTTGCCAATTATTCCTTTCAAGGCTACTCCCTTAATTGGACGTGCAACAACTTTTAACCCATCCATAGCATTATCCAATCCAAGATTTCTTTCCTCGTATGAGCGGAAGATTAGTCCATTACCAAATTGTTCATAGAAATTCCCTGCTGTGATTTCCAAATAGTCTTTCTTGTAGGAAGCAAATCTATAAGCAAGTCCTGCTCCTTTATATTGTTTGTCAAATCCAAGAATAGGATTAAGGTATGCCTCAAAACGAACTCCTGCAGAAAAATCTCCATTAGTATAAAGAATATTGGTAAAAGCATTCATAAGAAGTTTTTCACTAACCTTCTCTGCACCAATTATAGAATCTTCTTTTGATGCCTGAGCATCCATTTGAAAGTTTCCTGTTACCTTTCCTCCAAAAATATCTTGTGAAAAGCTATTGAAAGAATAAGTTATTAAGAAAACAACTATTAATAATCTCTTCATACTATTTTAATTCTTCTCCATTAACAACTTTCTTATAAACCTCTATAAGATTTTCCTCATCACCAGGAGCATATCCAACATGTTGCCAAACTATTTCTCCTTGAGCATTAACTATGAAAGTGTGAGGAGGATTGTTTACACCCAAAGCACGTTTCAGTTCTGAATTTTGGTCTAATACGACCTCATAACCCCAAGCAGAACCACTAACCAATGGTTTTACCTTTGGACAAGTACGAGCATCATCAATAGAAACAGCATAAATTTTTATTCCTGTCTCATTTTGCCAATCTTCATATAGTTCTGACATTGTGTTAAGTTCCATTAAACAAGGCTTACACCAAGTTGCCCAAAAACAAATAACAAATGGTTTTCCATCATTTGAAAATTCGGAAGCTTTTATTTGCTTTCCTTCTAAAGTATTAACCGTAATTGAAGGAAGTGATGATTTTGAAGGATTACTTTGAGAATAAATTGTTCCGCAACCTAACAATATTGCTACAAAGATTAAAATAAACTTTTTCATTGTTTTAAGTATTTAAATTTATATTAAATTATCTATTAACTTTCTCGCTTTGCTGTTGAATAAAGTAATTCTATTAAGCTATTCTTACTTTCTGTTTCCTTAAAGCTGTTTAGTTGTATTTTGGCTAAATTACAAAACATCATTGATTTCTCTTCTGCCTTATCAACAAAACCTCCATCTCTAACTCTATTTATCAAATTCAAAATATCTTTTTCCTCTTTATCATCCTGCTTAATAAACTCCAATATCTCTTCTCTCTCTTTTGGTGAAGATTCATTTAATAGAAAAATCAAAGGAAGTGTTATCTTTTTTTCCTTAATATCGTTTCCAAATGGTTTACCTGTGTTGTACTCTGGGAAAAAATCCAAAATATCATCTCTAATCTGAAAAGCCAATCCCATATAATAACCAAAGGACTTTAAGCTCTGTATTTCCTCTATGGAAGCTCCTGCACTTATAGCTCCTATTTCGGCTGCAACCTCCATCATTGCAGCAGTCTTATAACCAATTACCTTATAGTAACTATCCTCACTATAATCCAATCTCTCCGATACATCTTTCTGCATCAATTCTCCCATTGGTAGCTTACTTGTAACTTTTGAAAAAATCGGCAATAGCTTAAAATCACTTTCAGTTTCAATAACTTCTAAGCATTTACCATATAAATAATCACCATAAAGTACAGCTGTGTTATTTCCCCAAATAAAATTCAGAGTATCTTTTCCTCTTCTTTTTTCACTATTATCAATAACATCATCGTGAACTAATGACGCCGTATGTATAAGTTCTAAAATTAAAGCACAACGAATAGTTTGACTTGTAATTCCATTTGTTGCCTTTGCAGAAAGAAAAGTTAATGTAGGACGAATCTTTTTCCCCGATTGGTTAAGGACATATTTTGAAATATCATCAATAAAAAAACCTTCCAATGAAACGCTTTCTGCAAAACGTTTATCAAAAAGTTCTAAATAATCACGAATTGGGTGTGTTATATTAGTTAAATCCATTTCCTAATCAAAATAATTTACAAAGGTACTACAAATTTTGTATTCATCAATTATTGTGCCGTTTTTATATCTATTTGTAGAAAAAATTTAAACGCCGACTTTTAAAATTTATCTCCTAGAAAAATAAATTTATCCGCCGTATAATTTTATTTTTGCCCTAGATAATTTCAAATAAGTTTCGTTTAATTTTTCATAAGTTAAGGTTATTTTTCTCTAACCTTTGTTTATTTTTAGGGTCATAATCTATTTTTTACAAAAGTCCTATAAGTAAAACTTTCACAAATAATATAATTTTTTTCCTATTTTAAGCGTTTTTGTTGATATTTGCAAAAAATTACGATTATGTTATTTGATGAAATTGTATTTGGACCTATCCATAGTAGAAGATTAGGAAGTTCATTAGGAATAAACCTTTTGCCCACAAAGAAAAAACTTTGTAATTTTAACTGTGTTTACTGTGAATGTGGTTGGAATGAAGATACTAAGGATATTTTAGATTTGGCTCCCAAAAAGGAAGATATTGAGAAGGCCTTTAAAGAAAAACTAATATTAATAAAAGAAAAAAACATAGTAATTGACTCCATTACTTTTTCTGGTAATGGAGAGCCTACCCTTCATCCTGAGTTTAGCCAAATAATTGATATGATTGTTGAGTTAAGAAATCTTTATTTGCCAAAAGCAAAGATTTCTGTTCTCTCAAATGCTACAAACCTTTTGAAAGATGATATTTTCAATGCTCTACACAAAATAGACAACCCTATTCTAAAGCTGGATAGTGGAACAGAAAAGATGTTTTATGCAATCAGCAAGGCTAATCCTAAGGTTGTTAGCTTTGAAAAGGTTAAGGAAAGGTTGATTCTTTTTGGCAAAAATGCTATTGTTCAAACCCTTCTTCTTAGAGGAGAAAATGAGGGTCAAAATCTTGACAACACTTCAGATGAAGAGTTTGAAGCATGGTTAAAAGTAGTAAAAGAGATTAATCCTAAAATGGTAATGCTTTATGCTATTGACAGAGTTACTCCTGAGAGTAATTTAGAAAAATTAAGTAAGGAAGAATTAGAATCGTTTGCTCAAAAAGTTAGAGCTCTTGGGATAGAAACTAAAACTTATTAATTTTATATGGTATCGGTTTCTACAACGAAAAAAATAGATTCTATTCTAACACATAAGTTTTGGGGATATATTGCTTTAGCTTTTGTTATATGGCTTATGTTCTACACGACTTTTTATGTAGGAGCTTACCCTATGCAGTGGATGCAAATGGGATTTGATTACTTAAGCGAACTTGTTCACAACAACTTGCCCGAAGGAGTCTTTTCTAATTTACTTGCTTATGGGATTATTCAAGGAGTTGGAGGTGTTGCAATATTTTTACCAAACATCATAATATTATTTTTCTTTATTTCCCTTATGGAAGTAACTAACTATATGTCAAGGGTAGCTTGGTTAATGGATAATTTAATGCATCGTATTGGGCTTCACGGCAAGAGTTTTGTTCCTATGATTATGGGCTTTGGTTGTAATGTACCGGCAATTATGGCAACACGTTCTATTGAGAACAAAAATGACAGATTACTTACAATGTTGATTATACCTTTTATGTCATGCTCTGCAAGATTACCTGTTTATATTCTTTTGACAGGTACTTTTTTCCCTGAATATCCTGTTTTGGTGCTTAGTATTTTATATTTATTTGGTGTTCTGCTTGCAGTTGTTTTTGCAATTCTTTTCAAAAAAACAATAATAAAAACCTTTAGCACAGACTATGAAATAGACCTCCCTCAATATAGGATACCTACTTGGAAAAGTATTAAATCTATTATTTGGTTCAACACAAAGGATTATTTGAAAAAGATTGCAGGAATTGTATTGATTGCATCTATAATAATATGGTTCTTATTTAACTATCCTAATCCTCATGCAGAAGGAGATAGTTTTATATCTTATATTGGGAAATTTATCGAGCCTGTACTTATTCCTTTGGGTTTTGATTGGAAAATGGGTATTGGACTTTTGGCGGGGATAAGTGCAAAAGAACTTATAGTTAGTACTCTTAGCGTTCTTGAGCCTACTTTTACTGTTGCATCAGCAGCAAGTTTCTTAGCCTTTGTTTTGATTTATTTCCCTTGTATTGCAGTGTTTGCTGCTGTTTGGAGAGAAAGCGGAAAACTATTTTGGGCTATATTCCTTGCCCTTTACTCAACAATTTTGGCTTGGATAATAGCGTTTTGTGTTTATAATATTGCTTTATGGATAATATAAGAAAAGAAAAACAAGAGCTTCGCAAATTGGTTAAAGAACTAAAAAAGGACTTTTCTTTTGAAGAAAAGAAAGAGATGTCAAAACCAATATGGGAAGAGATTGAGACTAAGGAGTGGTTTCGAAAATCTAAATTTATCTTAATGTATTGGTCAATGAAAGACGAAGTACATACTCATGACTTTATTATGAAATGGTATAAGGAGAAAACAATTCTTCTTCCTTGTGTGAAAGGAGATATTTTAATACTTAAGCAGTTTGAAGGCATTGAATCAATGAAAGAAGGGGAAGCTTTTTCTATTTTAGAACCTACCGGAAAGGACTTTGAAGATGTTTCATTAATTGATTTAATGATAATTCCTGCCGTTGCCTTTGATAAAGAGAATAATCGTTTGGGAAGAGGAAAGGGTTTTTATGATAAACTGCTTGAAAACTCTAAGTCATTAAAGCTTGGAGTTTGTTTTCCTTTTCAGTTTTTTGATAAGATACCTGCCGAACCTTTTGATATAAAAATGGATTATGTTATAAAATGAAGAAAAAACAACTGATATTAATTGCCTCTCTTACAGGGATACTTTTAGCCCTTGCTTGGCCAACCTTTGGATTTGCACCAATTTTATTTGTTGCTATTGTCCCTATGCTTTGGCTTGAGAATTATATTGCAAGCAACAAAGAGAAGTTTTCAAAGTTTTCAGTATTTCACTATAGCTTTCTTGCATTCTTTATTTTTAATTTCTTAACTTCCTATTGGATTCTCTATGCTACATTCTTTGGAATAGTTGCTCCTCTGTTCAATGCTTTTCTGGGTGCTTTGGTTTTTCAAACCTATCATAATATTAAAAAAGTCGTTTTCAATAATCACAAAGGCTTTTTTGTACTTCCAATTCTTTGGATTAGCATTGAATTTTTGCATCATCATTGGGAATTAACATGGCCTTGGATGACCTTTGGCAATGGCTTTTCTACAATGCCAATTATGGTTCAATGGTATGAATATACTGGAGTTTTTGGTGGCTCTCTTTGGATTTGGATTACAAACTATTTTGCTTACCAAACAATCAAACAAATAGAGATTAGTGATAAAGTGGGAAAACTAAAACTTATTAGCAAAAAACTCTTTACATTCAATCTTTTGAAATTCGTTCTTGTAATTTTTATTCCTGTTTCCATTTCACTAATAATTTGGACAAGCTTTGAGGAAGAGAAAAATACTCCTGTTGATGTTGTTATTTTGCAACCTAACTTAGAGCCTTACGACAATACAAAGATGCTTTCCAATAATCAAATCGTTAATCTTTTAATCTCTCTTACAGAACAGAAGGCAGACCAAAACACAAGCTTTATACTTGCTCCTGAAGGTTGTTTGGAAGAAAGAATTTGGGAAGACCAAATGCAAGAGAACTATAACCTTGCAAAAATAAGTAAGTTTGTAAGCCAATATCCCAAAGCTCAAATGATTGTTGGCTCTTTTTCTCGTCGTTTGCAATCAGAAGAAGAAAAAACAGAAGCCTCAAGAAAGATAGAGTTTGCTCCACTACCTTACTATTCTGTTTATAATAGTGCTATTAACATTCAAAGAGATAATAAGTTTGAAGTATATCACAAAACCAAGCTTGTTCCAGGGGTTGAAAGACTTCCTTTTAAGAAATACATTGGAAAAATCTTGGACTTTGCTATTAAATTAGGTAACCTTCCTGTTGGTACACTTGCCGTTGATGATAATCACAACCTGTTTATATCTCAAGACTCCAAAACCAAAGTAACAACACCTATTTGTTATGAATCAGTTTATGGAGAGTTTGTTGCAAAAAGAGTAAGAGAAGGAGCAGAATTAATATTTATTATGACTAACGACTCTTGGTGGAAAGACACTCAAGGTTACAAACAACACGCTTCCTATGCTTCTCTTAGAGCCATAGAAACACGACGCCCAATTGCTAGAAGTGCTAACACAGGCATATCTTGTTTTGTTTCTCCAAAGGGAGAGATAAGCCAAAAAACTAAATTCTGGACACAAGACGTGATTAAAGCTTCGCTTGTTCCTCAAACAAAAATAACCTTCTACGTAAAATACGGCGACTACATAGCCCGTATTTGCTTATTCTCCTCTATAATTATTATTCTTACTGGAATAGTTTATAAATTTAAACTTAGAAATGAAACGAAGTAAGGCGTAGTAGTTAAATCCTTTCTACTTTCCGTACTGATAATATCCTATTAGGTAGATTCAACTACCAATAATAAAAACAAACCTACATATTTATTCTGTTTTCACTCACAAAGATAGTAATTTTCCTTTATCAATAAATTTTTCGCTTACAAAAAGAACTCTTAATTTAACTTTTTCACCAAAAACTTAAATAAG
>CAYFWD010000016.1:13005-20018 GCA_964346795.1 uncultured Bacteroidaceae bacterium | reverse complement strand
TTAATTTAACTTTTTCACCAAAAACTTAAATAAGAAAATTTTGTTTTAACTTTGCAACAGATTTATTAAACAAGTTTCTTGAAAAAGAAGAAATAGAATAAAGATAATTAAAGAAGAATATAATGAAGAATTTTCAATCTGGTAAATATGTAAGCCAAGGTACCTATAAATGTTTTATTCCAAATTTTATAAATAAAAAATGGGAATTGGATGATATGGAAATTATAACATTATTAAGTAAAGCAGACAGAATGTTAGGACGATTAGATATGTATTCAGAACATATCCCTAATATTGATTTGTTTATTAGTATGCATATTATGAAAGAGGCTACACAATCTTCAAAAATAGAAGGTACTCAAACAAATATTGAAGAAGCTCTTTTACCTAAAGAAGATGTTCCCTTAGATAAAAGAGACGACTGGACTGAAGTACAGAATTACATTAATGCTATGAATAGTGCTATTGAAATGCTTAATGAATTACCTTTTTCTTCAAGACTTATAAGAAATACTCATAAAATACTACTTGAAGGAGTTAGAGGGAAACATAAACTTCCTGGAGAATTTAGAAGAAGTCAAAATTGGATTGGTGGCTCAAATATTAATGATGCTATTTTTATTCCTCCAGTTAATTCATTAATTCCAGAATTAATAGAAGATCTAGAAAAATTTGTTCATAACGAAGATATTCTTATTCCAGAACTTTTAAAGATAGCAATTATACACTATCAGTTTGAAACAATACACCCTTTCTTAGATGGAAATGGAAGAATTGGCAGATTATTAATAACTTTATATTTAGTAGATAAAGGTATACTTAAACGTCCTGTTTTATATCTTTCAGATTATTTGGAAAAACATAGAAATTCTTACTATAACTCATTAATGAATGTAAGAAATGAAAACAAAATCAATGACTGGCTAAAGTTCTTTCTAAAAGGAATTATTCATACTGCAGAAAGTGGAGTAAAAACGTTTGAAAAAACATTAATACTTCAAAAAGATAATGAGATTAAGATTCAAACATTAGGAAGTCGCTCTTCCAATGCATTAAAAGTATTAAATGAATTATACAAACGTCCAATAACTGACGCAAGTAAAATTTCAAAAATAGCAGATATTAGCTTAGTCTCATCATACAAATTAATTTCAGAATTACAACGAATAGGTATTCTTAAGGAAGCTACTGGAGGTAAAAGAAGAAGAATTTATGTGTTCAAAGATTATTTGGATGTATTTAATGTATAACTAATCCTTTTTTATTTTATTATTGTATTTTTGTGCTTTATTTTATGTAAATTTTAATTTGAGAAGATATGTTTAAGAAAATCCCTCACACTTATGTTATTATTTTTGGATTGATTGTACTTGCTGCTATTGCAACGTGGTTTGTTCCTGCTGGAGAATTTTTGAGAGAGAAGCAAATTACAGAAAGCGGAAAGGTTATTAATGGGGTTGTTAATGGTAGTTATCATAGGGTGGAGCAGGCTCCTCAAACTTGGCAAATAATGTCAGCTTTCTTCAAAGGATTTCAAAAAGCTCCTGCTATTATTGCCTTCCTTCTTATTTTAGGTGGTGCGTTTTGGATTTTGAATGAGACTAAGGCTATTGATATGGGTGTACAGTCCTTTTTGGGTTATAGCAATCGCTTGGAAAAGTTTAAGCTTTTGAGGTGGATAGGAGTCAATAACCTTATAATTATACTTATTATGGTTATGTTTTCTGCCTTCGGTGCTATCTTTGGAATGAGTGAGGAGACTATTGCCTTTGTTATTATCTTTGTTCCATTAGCAATAAGTATGGGATATGATTCTATTGTGGGAGTTTGTATGTGTTTCTTGGCTGCTGGCTTGGGTTTTGCTGGCTGTGTGCTGAATCCTTTTACTTTAGGGATTGCTCAAGATATTGCAGGGATAAAGATGTTTAGTGGTATTGAGTATAGATTGGTTATGTGGGTTATTATAACAGGTATTGGTATTGCTTATGTTTTGTGGTATGCAAAAAAGATTAAAAAGAACCCAAGCAAGTCTATTATGTTTGAGGAAGATAATTATTGGAGAGAAAACCACGATTCTGCTCAAAAGCTTGAAGCTGCAAAGGCTAACAAAGGCACTTGGCTTTCTTATATCTTATCTTCTCTTACAATTATTGCTTATTCTGTTTATGTAGGAATAAATTCTCAAATGTTTAAGGGTGGTCTTACAACTTACATTATACTTTTGATTTTAGCTATTATTTTTATTGTTAGTGGTTATAAAATGCTCAAAAAGTCTGTTCAGATGTTTTCCTTGCTTATTCTTATCTTTACAATAATTTATTTGGTTGTTGGGGTAATGATTTTTGAATGGGAATTTGTACATATTGCTGCTCTTTTCTTTGCTATGGCAATACTCACTGGAATGGCTATGGGAAAAGATGCTTCAGAAATATCCAAGCTTTTTATTGCTGGTGCTAAGGATATGCTTTCGGCTGCCTTGGTTGTAGGTTTGGCAAGCGGGATAATAGTTATTTTGGAAGATGGTAAGATAATTGATACCTTCCTTAACTCTGTTGCTACCTCAATTGAAGGCTCAGGAGAGGTTGGAGCGATAAGTCTTATGTATGGTTTCCAATCTATTCTTAATGCAATCATAACCTCTGGAACTGCAAAGGCTGCAATGCTTATGCCAATGTTTAGAGAGATAGCTCTTATGACCGATATTCCTCTTCAATCTGCCGTAACTGCCTTTCATATTGGAGATGGATTTACCAATCTTATTACTCCAACATCAGGTGTTTTGATTGCTGTTTTGGGATTAGCAAAAATTCCTTATGTAAAATGGGTTAAATGGTCTTGGAAATTTATTTTGGCTATGGTTATTTTGGGTTGGATACTTTTATTACCAACTGTTCTTATGGAATTGCCAGGGTTTTAAAAGCTAATAACTAAATTTAATCTAATTCCCCATTTCTTTCTTTCTGGTAAACCTTCTGTGTAGGTTAATCGTCTTATATATTCAACTCCGATAAGATTGAAAAGATTTTGAAAACCTACTCCTGCTTCCATATATGGCATATCAGTAAAGCTCTTTACATACTCATTATTTATCATAAATCTATTTTCTTCCCTCAATCCTCCATAGGTTGCTTTGAAATTTATTTCTTCTCTTAATCCCAATTCTCTTATAAGAGGTATACGATTAAATATTATCCCATTTAAATTATATATCGCAAAGAGTTGAACATATTTGTCTGAGAAGAACTCCATTGTGCTCATCAGGTTGAAAGCTGATTGATGATAAATTATACTATTATAAGTAGTATTGGTAAACAAATAAGGCGACAGCATCTTTCCCCATATATATCCTCCTTCTGCCCAAAACATCATATATCCAAATGGGTTGAGGTTTAATTTGCGATAAGCTCTTACTTTGAGAAGGTGAGTCTTTTCAAATCCAAGCTCATAGTTAATATTCATTGATGTATGGTTGCCTGCAATCTGCAATCTTGCATTATTCTTCTGTATCCACTTACCATTAAAAACAATATTTAGATTTATCCCCACCCTGTCATAACGAAATCCTGTTATCTCTTCGCCATACAAATCAGCAAAGTTCCAATCTCCATGAGCTCTTACCTCTTGAAGTGTTATATATGGGTTAAAACTAATTCCTTTCCTTGTTTCATACATCCATTGAAAAGTAATTGCTTTTTGAAAAGCAAGCTTATAGTCCACAATATCGGTTAGAGAAATGGTTATCCTATCGTAATCACTATTAAAAATTGTTCTACCTGGTATAAATGTATTATTGGTATATTTAACTCCAATAAAATGTGCAGGAAACCCATAAGGGTTTTTAGTAAGAGAATTGAAGCTATACTTCAAGTCAAAGTCATATTTAAATTTCTTGTCCACAGTTCCATAGGCAAGTATCCAACTTGCGTACCAATTGCGACTAAGTTTATAGTTTGTCTTTCCACTAAAACGATACCTCTCTCCTTCAACCTTATTGAAAGAAAACAAATTATCCATTGGCCCAATTTCAAATGGTCCAGCCAATAAATAACCTCCATAGAATATTTCTGAAAGATATTTTGTTACCCTAAACCAAGGTACAGAGTTAAGACTATCTGGCAATCTATATGTTTTCTTTTCTGTATCCGTTAGAGGGGAAAGCCTGTTCTCATCTGTTATTTCATAATCAATTAAATCTTTACCTTTCAATAAGACATAAGGCTCAAAAGTAGGTTGGGAATAAGTATTTATGCTATAACCATAGGCTCTTAGAGAGTAAAAATTAACCTTTGCATAAATTGCATCTTCCACAATATAGGTTATCTGCTCCTTTTTACCATTGACCTCCAAAGAATCTGTTTTATAGGTTTGAATAAAATCAATCTTATCAATGAAATTTATATTTGATTTTTCAGGTATTGATAGCTTTGCACTTATTAACTCATAGTTTGTATCGTTAGTAATGTAGAGATAACCCATAAAGCCTATATCGTAAAGATTTCTTGGAATAAAAGAAAGCTGAATACACTCCCTCTCATTAACCAAAAGAGTATCTTCAATAAAGAACTTATAAAAAGTTGGAGCTAAACGATTGATAGGACTCATTATTTGATGCCCCAAAACATCAACATAAGTTTGATAAAGGTCTATCTTTTGAAATATGCTTGCACGCAATTGCTTTGCATCATCTTCAGTAACTTGGTCTGTTAGATTAACATGTTTTACTGCAAGACGTTGCTGGTCTAACTTCCCTCCTTCCCTGCAAAAAACCTTTGAAAGTTCTTCAAAAAAATAAAGAGGAAGATAATTCTTGCTATCGTAATAGGTTGGGTCTAAGGACTGCATTAGATTAACAACAGGACGAAGACGCATTTTAGTAAGAAGAGTATCATTAGTCGGGTCAAGAGCAATCAATGATTTATTGTAGGAGGAGTATTGCAAAGGACAATAGTTCAATATGGAATTTTTATCCCTGTTGGCAACAACCTTTTCAATCAATTCAACAGCAGGATTATTCTTATTGGTATATTTTTCTCTTTTGGCAGTAATTACAACCTCTTTAATTTGAGAAGCATGAGGTTCAAGAGGTATTTTAATACTCCTTTTAACCATACGAACAGAAAGAGTTTTAGGCTTATAGGAGATATGAGATATTTTAATAGAGTCTATATCTGAAGGAATACTTATTTCAAATCTGCCATTATCATCACTTGTTACTCCTTTCGCAAACCCATCAATAGAATAGCTAACTGTTGCACGAAATATTCCTTCCTTGTTTTCAGCATCAATAATCTGTCCTTTAATAGTCTTAGTTTGTGAAAAGCCAATCCAGCTCACGCTTAAAAAAGAAAGCAAAATAAGAAACCTGTATATTTTAGTCCTACTCATAGTTAAATTAATTAGCAAAATTAAACTTTTAGTTGATACCATAAATACTTTTACTTGTATTATTTTCTTCTCTATCAAATTCCATTCCAAACCATATTTACAAGTAATCCAAGCATTATTTTGGGAATTTCTATCAATAAAACAAAGTAATAACGCCCCCAAAACAAAGACTTCAAGAAATTAAACGAAGATATGACGAGATTAAATCTTCGTTTTTACGAGGTCGAAATGGCATTTCGTTTCAACGAGATGGCATCTCGTTATAGATGAAATGGCATTTCATAACAACGAAATGCCATTTCGTTCTCACTAACTCTTCGTTTGAGGGTCGTCATATCTTCGTTTAATTTCTTGAAGTCTTCGTTTGAAATCCGTTAAAGCAAGGTTTTTAAGTTATAATACCTTATTTTGCCTTTCTGTATTAAAAAAAGGTTTATAAGAATGAATTATATTTCTTAGAAGATAAATACTAAGAAAAAGTATAGCGAAATTGAAAGTCTGTTAATAAAGGGTCTGTTTTGAAAACAACCTTATTATATTTGGTTTTGAGAAGGTTTCTGTTTTTAGACTTATAGCCAATTGCAGTATTTATTTGTATTGGATTGACAAAAATAGTTATTTCCTTTGCATTATGATTTGGAATAGTTGAAAGCTTTTCTTGCCATATTTTTGTTAAAACCAACTCTCTAAACGAAACATGAAATGCTCCTGCCAAAAGCTCCTTTCCTGTTATTAGACTTTCTGAAGGGTGAAGTCCAACACGAAGTATTCTAATATTATTTTCGTGGAATATATTATAAATCTTCGCTGTCCAACTAATAGCTTTATTCATTTCCAAAGGGGTATATTCTCCTTTTTTATACATTTGGGCAAGGTCAGTGTTTTCAATAACTAAGGTTGGGTAAATCCTTGTTGATTTTGCTCCAAGACTTATTATTTGTTTGGCTGTATTAATGCTTTTTTCTAAGGTGTCTAATGGAAGTCCTATCATCATTTGCAAGCCTAAGTCAAAGCCTTGTTCATTGATAAGCCTTGATGCTTCTTGAACATCTTTAGCAGAATGCCCTCTTTGCGACATTTGCAAAACATCATCAGAAAGAGATTGAGCTCCAAGTTCTATTGTTTTGACGTTATAGTGTTTTAGGATTTGAAGGATTTCTGGAGTTATGCAGTCTGGACGAGTTGAGATTCTTATACTGCTTATTTTATTTTCTTTAATATATGGTTGGATAATTTTTAGATATTCTTCCTGCTTTTTAGAGCTAATTGCAGTAAAACTTCCTCCAAAGAATGCTAATTCCGCAATATAAGGAGGCTTAAAGGTTTTTAGATGAGTTTCAATTTTATCAATTATTTCCTCTTTTGATGGTTGTTTGAGTTGTCCTGAAATATGATGTTGGTTACAGTAAATACAAGAGTTTGGGCATGCTTGTTGAGGAATAAAAACAGGGATATTATAATGTCGCATCTGGAATTTCTTATAAATAGAAAGCGACGTCTCTACAATAGAAAAACGTCGCTTAAATTTAATTTTTATAGGGTTTTAGAAAAAGAAAAACTTCTTTTTCTTATCTTTTTTAACTATTTCTTTGCTGTCTTCGTCGTAATATCCATATCCATAGCCGTAT
>CAYFWD010000016.1:0-12905 GCA_964346795.1 uncultured Bacteroidaceae bacterium | reverse complement strand
TATTTACTTGTTGCACTTGCAAGTCCATTAAGAATAAAGCTAAACTTAATCTTATCTCTATTTTCAAAATCATTAATTGTTGATGCAAAAATACGTTTATCGGTTTGACCTGCTCTTACTATAAAAATATTGATGTCTGTTTCTTTTGTTAAGGTTACTACATCAGAAATTAGTGAAATAGGAGGTGTGTCAAAGATAATTGCATCATAACGTTTTCTTAACTCTTGAATTAATTGAGAGTTTTCAGGAGAATCTATTAATTCTGAAGGGTTAGGAGGAATAGGTCCTGATACTAAAATATCTAAATTTTTGAATTCTGTATGTTGAATAACTTCATCAATTGTGTGCTTTCCTATTAAATAAGTAGATATACCAGCATGGTTTTTCAGATTAAAAAAAGTATGGAGCTTAGGTTTACGTAAATCATATCCAACAATAATTGTCTTATGTCCTGCAAGAGAAATAATAGAAGCTAAATTCATAGAAATAAAACTCTTTCCATCTGAAGGCATTGCTGAAGTAATAAGTATTACTTGGTTTTTACCTTTACCCACTATGTATTTTAGGTTAGTTCTTATTGCTCTGAAACTTTCTGTGATTTGTGATTTTGGTTTAGCAAATACTACTAATTTGCTTCCTCCTTCTTCTATTGTTGGAACATATCCTATGATAGGTGCTTTAGATACCTTTTCAACATCTTCTTTTGATTCAATTAAAGTATTTAGTTGATGACGAATAAATATAAATAAAGCTGGGATTAAAAGACCTAATATTGTTGCAATAAGCAGATTTAAGGAAGTTTTAGGATAAACTTTAAAAGCTTCACGAGCTTTATCAATTAATTTATGGTCTGGAAGTGCTGAACTTCTTGCTATTTCTGCTTCTGCTCTCTTTTGATATAAGAAGGTATATATCTCATCATTAAACTTAAATTGTCTTTCTATATTGATTAGATTTCTTTGTGTTGAAGGAAGTTTGTTTAGTTCTGTTTGGAAAATATTTAATTGACGATTTATTTCATTGGTAGTAATATTAGATACTCTCTTCAAACTTCTTATATTTTCTTCAATTTGTTCCTTAAGACTATTTATTTCTGATGTTAGTTTTTGGTATTCAAGATTCTTAGGAGTAGTTGTAAGGGATAAAGACTTCTTTAGAGTTAATCTTGTGGTTAATTCCTTTACTAAACTATTCAGCAAAACATCCTCAACTCCCATTACTGCTGGTGCAACGGCTCCTTCTTCTAAGTCTGCTTGTGAAATATATTTATCAAGATAATCATAATATTGTCTCTTGGTATATTCCTCTGCTCTCTTTGTTTCTAACTCATTAGCCTTATCAAATAGATATTTTGCATCTCCACCTAAATCAATTGTGTTATTCCTAATTTGAAACTCTTCCCTAACTCTCTCTGTTTTTGAAAGCGAGTCAGCAATATTTGCTATCTGTGCATCAACAAACTTAATAGTACTTGTATTCATATAGTTCTTTTCCTCAAAGGTAAGATCTATATATAATTTACAAAGCATATTAACATAATCTATTGCCTTTTGTTGATTAGGATATTTGAAAGAAATATTAATAATGGTAGATTCCTTATTTATTAAATCTATCTGTGTTGAATTAAATTCCTTTGCAATCTCATCTAAGTCATTAATAACAAAAGAGTAGTCTGTCTTAGTAAAACTAGAATTAAAAGGAATATTATCATTTAATAGCAATCTGAATTTCATACCATCTCCCTCATACCATTGACCAAATTTAAGTGTAACTTCCTTCCCCTTAATAGGCATCTTTGATTCTATCAACATATCTTGCCCATAATCATATTGTGAAGAGCTACTCTTGTCATTATAAGAAATTTGCACCTTGTCTTTTGAAAGTATTTGGACATTAATAGGAAGATTCACCGTCTGCAATTTGAACATATCCAATTCAACAAGATAAGGTGATTTATTATAAATCTCTACTTTCTTTAACTTACTTTTTTGATAATAGTTTGTATAAAAATTAAGTGCATGTATTGTTCTCTTTGCCATTGAGAAGGATTGTATTTGACCTATCTCATTCTGAAAATTAGATTTATGATTACCAAAACTATTAGATAACAATGACAGTTGAGACAATGTATTCTCATTATTCTTTATTAGGAGAGTTGCTTTTGCCTGATATTGAACAGTTGTAAACTGACTAATAACAAAGAAAACCAAAATTGAAACTATAAGACAAATAACAAAATAATACCATTTGTCAAGCATCTTAAACATCAAATCTTTCAAATCAATGGAAGATTGTTCTTCTTGTTGGGGTAGTGAATTATTGTCTGTTGCCATGATATTACTTATTTCTTTAATGCAAATACTAAGGTTACTATTGTTGTAATAAGAGATAATGAAGATGTAATTGTACTGAGTGGTTGGCTAAAATAACTCAAACTCTTGGTAGTTTTATTTGAACGCACATAAACTATATCTCCTGGTTGTAGATAGTATTGTGGATTTTGCAATAGTTCAGCATCTCTTAAATCTATCTTTATAATCAAATCTTCATGAGCTGCTTTTCTAACTATTTTTACCTCTTGACGATTACCATAATAAGTCAAATCTCCTGCTGCTGATATAACATCAAAGACATTTACACTACCCTGATAGAAAGTATATGTACCAGGACGATTAACATCTCCAAGTATGGAAACTTTAAAACTAACCATCTTACATATTACAACTGGAGATACTATCCATTCAGAAACCTTAGCCTCAATCTTAGCTCTGGCATCTTCAATAGAAAGACCTGCAAGGTGCATTTTCCCAACAACAGGCAATGTAATCTCCCCATTCTTGTCAATAACATAACTATTTAGATATATCCCGCTCTCGTTTTGAGTTGCATAATAGTTATTATCCGAGAATAGCTTATTGCTTTCTGCATCTACCGAAGACTTGATTTGTATATAAAGAACATCTCTTTCCTTCAATAAATAGTTGGGAGAATAATTACTCTCTCCTGAAGGATAGGTGTATTTATACACACTTGTTGTGTCATTTGAGTCTTTGGTTTGAAAGTACATAAGATTCCTTTGTGGAGTACAAGAAGCAAGGATTATTATTGCTAAAAGCACATAAAATATGTTGAAAATCTTCCTTTTGGTCATTGGTTATCTTAAATTTAATTTAGTAAAGTGCAAAAGTAATATTTTTTTTATAACTGACAAAGATATATCTTAAATTACTATCTCCCCCATTAATGTAGCCGATGTACAAGACTTAATTCTTACATTCACATAGTCCCCAATCTTAGCTTCCCCTCTGTCAAATACAACAACCTTATTCTGTGAAGTCCTGCCATAGAGTTTTTCACTACTACGTTTTGACTCTCCTTCAATCAAGACTTCAAACTCCTTTCCTAAATCTTTCAGGTTGCTATTATGAGATAATTCGTTCTGCAAAGTAATGATTTCCTCCAATCGTCTCTTCTTTTCCGAAAGAGGAATATCATCTATATACTTCTTTGCAGCAAAAGTATTAGGACGCTCAGAATAGTGAAACATAAAAGCATAATCGTAACCTACCTTACGCATAATGGCAAGTGTTTGTTCGTGGTCTTCAAGTTCCTCACCACAAAAACCAGCTATTATATCAGTGCTAATTGAACATTGAGGAATATGCTTTCGTATCATCTCTATCTTCAAAAGGTAATCCTCCGGAGTGTATTTCCTGTTCATTCGTTTCAAAACCCTTTGACTTCCACTCTGCAAAGGCAAATGTATATATTTGCAAATATTAGGATACTTAGCAATAACTCTTACCAATTCTTCCGAAATATCCTTAGGATGTGAAGTAGAAAACCTTACCCTCAAAAGAGGCGAAACCTTAGCTACCATCTCCATTAACTGCGAAAAATCAACCCTAATATCTCCTTTCTCATATAAATAAGAATTGACATTCTGCCCCAAAAGAGTAACTTCACGATAACCATTGTCAAACAAATCTCTAACCTCATCAAGGATTGACTCATAGTCTCTGCTACGTTCCCTGCCTCGAGTATAGGGAACTACACAATAGGAACAAAAGTTTTCACAACCTCGCATAATAGATACAAAGGCAGTAACTCCATTAGTTCCTATCCTTACAGGCTTTATTTCGGAATAGGTTTCCTCCTGAGAAAGCATAACACTAAACGCCTTTTGCCCCCTATGAAAATCATTAAGCAACACAGGTATATCCCTATATCCATCAGGTCCAACTACCAAATCCACAATACCATTAAGCTCAAAAAGCTCATGCTGCAACCTCTCTGCCATACACCCCAAAACCCCAATCCTAAGCTCCAAATTCTTCCTTTTCAATGCTCCCAACTCCAATATCCTGCTCTTCACTCTCTGCTCTGCATTGTCCCGAATAGAACAAGTATTAATCAAAATAAGCTCAGCTTGACTAATCTCATCACAAAGTTCATAACCCTCATTCCTAAGGATTGACAACACAACCTCACTATCTGCCTGATTCATTTGGCAACCATAAGTCTCAATAAAAACCTTCTTCATATATATATTAAACTACTATTCTATATTTCCAATACTTAGTTTCCTAAGCCCCAAACTCCTCAAAAATCATATCCACAACCCTCTTTACCCCAATGGAAGCCGTCTCCTTAACAAAGGTAAAACCCCTTAAATCAGCCTCCACATCCTTATTATCAACCAAATACTTCTTACATTTGGAAGGAACATAATAAAGAAGTGAGGCAGCCGGATATACCTTTAAGGACGTACCAATAACCACTAAAATATCTGCCTTTTGGCATAAATCAATAGCCACATCTAACATAGGAACACTCTCACCAAACCAAACTACAAAGGGTCTAAGAGGCTTTCCCAAAGGGTCTAAATCCGTTTCCTTAAGTTCCCAACCTTGAATTGGAACCACAAAATCCTCCATCTCCACCGAACGAGCCTTACGAATCTCTCCATGCAAATGCAAAACATTGGACGAACCAGCCCTCTGATGCAAGTCATCAATATTTTGAGTTACTACATTCACATTAAAGCCTTTCTCCAATCGCACAAGCTCCAAATGAGCCTCATTAGGCTTAGCTTCCATTACATCTTTTCGCCTTTTATTATAAAACTCTCTTACCATTTCCTCATTCTTTTGCCACGAATCTGCCCATGCAACATCCTCAACTCTATAGTTCTCCCATAACCCATTACTATCACGAAAAGTGTCTATTCCACTCTCCTGACTAATGCCTGCACCTGTCAAAACAACAACGTTCTTCATAACCTGAATTTTTATTTAATTAGATTTAAATTTGGATTTTCAAAGATATAAACTTTTTCCTAAATCTCCTAACATTATCTTCAAATACTCTTTTTGCCCCTAAGAAAAACAAACTTAAAACTATCAATACTTAACTTAATAGATAATATAATAAACTTATCAGTAAATAAATTAGGGTTTGCGGTTAATAATCTTACTGCTAAGCACTTGGTAAATCTCCTTTTCATCATCCAAAAGAAGGGCAATATGCTTATCCATAACGGCATAATCCTCCCTTACAGCTGGACCTGTTTGAACATCAAATGGATTGTTTTGCATAGCCTTATCTATGGTTTGCATTATCAAAGGCCTTAGGATAGAGGTGTCTATATCTTCTTTTTGGAGTATCTCTTTGGCAATTCCTATAAGATGATTTGTAAAGTTTGAACAAAATACTGCTGCCAAATGAAGCTTCAAACGCTTTGATGATGAAACCTCAAAGATGCGTTTTGAAATCTTTGGAAGGAAATTCATAAGGGTCAAAAAAGCTGGTTTTGTGTTTGCTTCAACACAGATTGGAAGTTCTGAATAGTTGATTTCCATGTTTTTGGAAAGGGTTTGCAAAGGATATATAACTCCATAATTTTGAGCGTAGGGTTTAAGAATATTCATATCCAAAGAGCCGCTTGTATGTACCAGAATAGAGCCTTTAATATTGAGTTTCTTTGCTATTTCCACCACTGCAGAGTCCGATACGGCAATAATAATAAGGTCTGCCACAAGGTCTTTTTCATCAATTTTCCCCCTTGAAGAAATACATTTATGGGTTATCTTTTTTTGGGTCAAAACCCTCTGCAAATGCCATGAAACATTACCCGTATTACCTATTATGGTAATTGTTTTTATGGTTTTGGGGGCAGGAAAGAAAGGCTTTTTTGGTTTCATTACAAAGGTTTTATTGTATTGAGTGCTTGATTTATCCTTCTTAGAGTTTCTTCTTTGCCTATCAAAATCATTATTTCACTAATGCTTGGTCCCATACTTTTGCCTACCAAAACAAGGCGAAGTGTGTTCATTATATTACCCATATTCAACTCATTATCCTTAATATAATCATGCAGCAAATGGTCTATCTCTTGGGTTGAAGTCCAGGTTTTATCTTCCAATAATTGAGCTATTTGTTTAAGGTAATCACCAGAGAGCTCTTTCCAATGTTTCTTTATGGTCTTTTGGTCATATTCTTTTGGAGCAGAGAAAAAGAAATAGCTTTGGTCATAAAACTCATTGGTGAAGTTGCATCTTTCCTTGATTAAGCAAACCACTTTTACAATGTATTCCATAGGGAAACTAAGGTTTTTCTCATTTAGAGTCTTGGATAATTCCTTTGCCAAAACTTCGTTTTCTTCCATCTGAATGTACTGATGATTGAACCATTTAGCTTTTTCTTGGTCAAACTTAGCTCCACCTTTGCTTATCCTGTCCATTGAGAACAGGTCTATCAATTCTTCCATTTCAAACACTTCTTTCTCCCCTCCGGGGTTCCATCCAAGCAAGGCTAAGAAGTTAATAACTGCCTTTGGCAAGTAGCCACATTCTCTGTATCCTGATGATATTTCTTGAGTTTTAGGGTCTTGCCATCTTAGAGGAAATACAGGGAAACCTAACCTGTCGCCATCTCTTTTGCTAAGTTTGCCATTGCCGTCAGGCTTAAGCAGAAGGGGTAAATGTGCAAATTCAGGCATAGTATCTTCCCATTCAAAAGCCTTGTAAAGCATAACATGTAAAGGGCAGGAAGGCAACCATTCCTCACCTCTAATTACGTGTGTGATTTGCATTAAGTGGTCATCTACTACATTGGCTAAGTGGTATGTTGGCATTCCATCTGACTTATAAAGCACCTTATCATCTAAGATACTTGTGTTCATAACCACCTCTTTTCGTATCATATCATTTAGCTTTACTTCCGTATTTTCGGGGAATTTGAACCTTATAACATAAGGAGTTTCCTTATCTAAAAGCTCTTTTACCTCTTTTGAACTAAGGCTTATGGAGTTTCTCATTTGAGTTCTTGTTTGGTTGTCGTACTGGAAGTTTTTCTTTTCAGACTCGTATTTTTTCCTTATTGTTTCCAACTCTTCAGGAGTATCAAAAGCATAGTATGCCCATCCTTTTTCCAAGAGTTGCATAGCGTAATCCTTGTATATTGGCTTTCTATCACTTTGACGATAAGGCTCAAAATCTCCACCAACACCTACTCCTTCATCAAACTTTATCCCAAGCCAATCAAAGGTTTCTATAATGTATTCTTCCGCTCCCTGCACCAAACGTCCCTGGTCTGTATCCTCTATTCTTAGTATAAACTTACCATTATGTTTCTTTGCAAATAGGTAATTATATAGTGCTGTTCTAACTCCACCTATATGTAGTGGCCCTGTAGGTGAGGGTGCAAATCTTACTCTTACTTGTCTTTCCATATCTTTATCTTTGTTTTTTTATTATTCCCATTCTATATTAAACTTGGTTTGATTTTCATTGTTTTCATCTTTCTTAGCTTGGGTTGTGTCCCCTTTATCCTTAGCTTCTTCCCAGTCAATAATATATTCTCCCTTTTCCTGACGCTTCCAATTGGCTTTGTCTTTCTTCATTTCCTCCACCTCCAACTTAAGGTCTTTATCTATTGAACTTACTATCTTGGCTTTATCTTTCTTAAGATTTTCTTTTGCTTTCTCTAAGTTCTTCTTAAAGTCATAGGCGAAATGAGGGTTGTCAATCGTACCTGTAATCTTTACAAAAAGGGTTAATTGAGCATTCTCATCTTCTTCAAAGTCTCCAAATTCTTCCCTTTGCTTTTGTAGTTTTGCCTTTTTCTTCTTGCTTGCAAGTTCAGATAGCTTAATGGTAGCCCTATAATCAATCTTGTTATTTAGATAGTGTTTGCCCAAGAAAGAGAAGTTAATGGCATTGGAATTTATTAATATTTCCTCAAAGGTTATGCAGGAGTTTTGAATAGAAAGGTTAGATTCAATGGTATTAAATCTAACATTATTGAGTGATGATTCTTCCACAAAATAGGATAGTTTCTTTAGAAGAGGAACATTATTTAACTCCCCTTTTTCTATCTTATACTTAACATTTGCTATTAGTTTATCCTTGTTAAGGTCTAAGTTATTGTTGAGAAATTCTGCTGCAAAGCTAAGTGTTGCACTAATATTTCCTTTAATATTCTTACTTGTAATGAAAGTTTGGTCAAACTCATTCATTTCTTTAAAGAACCTGCTTGCATCCACTTTGTCAAGGTCAATACTTCCTATAATCTTTGGTGTTTTGGTATTTAGAACTAATGAAGCATTGCCTTTAAGACCTCCTCCAAAAGCTTTTAGATTCATATTCTCCAAGATTAAATTACCATTAAGAAGAATTACTTTGGATTGGAAATTATCAATTTGAGTTTGCTTATATTCTAATTTTTTTATACTCGTTACAAGGTTTGCATTAAAGAAAGTAGGGAGTATTAAACCAGAAAGGCTATCCTTTTTGGTGTCTGTATCCTTAGTATTGGAATCATTAAACCATTCATTCAAATTAAGCGAACCTAAGTTTAGATTACCATTAAGGTTGAATGCTTGAGTTTGATTAAAGACATAAGGCAGGATATTTTCTACCTTTCCATTAAAGCTAAGAGAAGTTTTGCCTACATTAGCACTTAGATTGCTTACATCAATAGAAGTATTATTGAACAGGAAATTGCTGGATAAATTAGTTATTGGTTGAGGTATTCTAAGGTCAGAATAGTTGAATGATTTAAGACTTCCTTTGCCTTCCATACTTACCTTAGTGAAGCCTTGCGAAGGAATATTCTCCAAACTTTTTAGGTCTCCTTTTAGTTTTAAATCAAGGAAAAGATTACCTGAAAGCTTCTTAATATTTTTGTTTTGTATAAAACGATGAACTGCTTCTAAAGGCAAATTGCAATCTAATTTAGCATCAACAGAAAGATTAGATAAGTTAAAAAGCTGTCCATAGCCTTTCACAACACCTTTATTCCACTGAAAATAGAACTTATCCAACTTAATAAAAGAGGTTTGTGAACTGCGTTTCTCCCCATTTGAAAAATATCCGCTTAGGGTTATGTTCTTAAAAAGAATATCTAATTTTTTATTAACAAGTTCTCCATTATTAATATAGAATTTGGATTTAATACTTGGCATCTCAGTATTGCTTATCTCCCCTTTCATTCCAAAGTCAAAAACTAATTCCCCTTTACCTTTGAAGTCCTTAAATAATTTGCTGAACTTTTCGGGCAAAAGATTAACCATATCCTCCAATCTAACCTTTTCGCTCTTTACCAAAAGGTCAATAATATTATCCTCCTTATAGTCCATACTGCCCTTAACATCAAAATCCAAACCATCTATTTTAAGTTTTCCCTTAGAAATTTGAATAAGCTCAGACACTGTGTTATTGGAGAAAACAATATCAAAATCAAAATCTCTTTTATTAGAAATCACAAGATTGTCTATCTGTATTTGATTTATAGTAGATTTTGATTTAATATTTATTTTCTGCTCCTTATCGGAGAAATTACCTCGTGCAGAAGATTTTTTAATAAATATCTCGTAATATTGTTTAGAGTAATCGTTCTTATAGGAAAAGCGAATGTTCTCAAGTCCAATCTTCCTTAGAGAGAGTGAAAAATTTGATGGCTCTTGACTTTCGCTTTGCTTCCAAAACACATAATTAACATCTGCATTTTGCTTTACCCTCATATTGAAAACTCCATCCTTTACTATAATTTTATTGATTTCGTAGTTTTCACTTATTATATCCCAAAAATTAAAGGTTAAATAAAGCTTACGAAAATAGAATAAGGTGTCTCTTTTTTCAGAAGAGTTATTCTTATCCTTAGGAAAAGCATCTAAGGCAACAACATTATCAAAAGCAAGTGAGGCAGTTGGAAAAGTTGAAAAGAAATCAACCTTTATAGACGAAACCTTTATTTCGGTTACTAATTGTTTATTGATTTCTGTTATGATTATTTGTTTAATCTTTTCTCTATTAACATAAACAATCAAAACCGAAACCAAGAACAAGAAGAACAAAACCCCTCCTATCCATAGCAAAACCCTTAAATATCTTTTCTTCATCTTTGCTCCAATTAGTTTAAGTTAATCAAAAATAACCCAACCCCTCGATGAATACTAACGCCAAAAACTTTTTATTAGTTTGTTTTAAGCATCTTTAAAAATGCAACCTCTTTATCAGTTAGGAAACGATACATTCCTCTTGGAAGGTTTTTCTTTGTCAAAGAAGCAAATGCAACCCTATCCAATTTATAAACCTCATATCCCAAAGCTGCAAAAATTCGTCTAACTATACGATTCTTACCAGAGTGAAGTTCAATACCAACTATTCTTTTATCCTCTCCATTACCCACATATTGAATATCATCAGCAGCAATCATCCCATCTTCCAACTCAATTCCATCCATAATACTTTGCATATCGGCACGGGATAGAGGCTTATCAAGCTCTACATGGTATATCTTTTTAGCTCCAAAGGAAGGATGAGTAAGTTTTTTTGTCAGCTCTCCATCATTAGTAAAGAGAAGTAAACCAGTAGTATTTCTGTCCAAACGTCCAACAGGATAAAGTCTTTCTCTACAAGCCTTGCTAATTAAAGATAGAACAGTTTTCCTGTCACGAGGGTCATCCATAGTAGTAATATAACCCTTTGGTTTATTCAAAAGAAGATATTTCTTTCTCTCATTCACCAAACGCTCTCCTCCATAAACAACAATATCATCAACAGAAACCTTATAACCCATTTCTGTAATAACTTCCCCATTAACCGTAACAGCACCAACCCTTATCAACTCATCAGCCTCTCTTCTTGAACAAATGCCAGAGTTTGCGATATACTTATTTAAACGTATTAAACCATCTTTGCCTAATGCAATTTCATCATAACCTTGCGAATTACCACTTATCTCAAAGAAATCATCATCTCTTCTTCGTCTTGGTCTATCTCCATCATGATGTTTTCTATCCAAATAATCTCTTCTCCTTTCAGAATGTTCTCTATTTGAAGACTCTTTTCTTGAATAACCATATCTATTTTCTCTAAAATCCTTTCTTGGTCTTTTCTCTCCAAGTTCTCTTTTAGGTCTTTCTTCCTCACTATCAAATTTTCTTCTATGACCATCATCTCTCCTTCTTGGAGAATCATTTCTATCTCTATAGCCATGGTCTCTGTCTGAAGAATAATCTCTTTTAGGTCTTTCTTCTTGATTTTTGTTAAATCTTCGTCTTTGATTATCGTTTCTTTCTCTATAATCTTCCCTATCAAAGGAATCTCTTTTTGGACGTAAGTCAGAATCTCTTTTTATAAACTTTTTTTTGAATGGAGACTGACCTCTCTCAGGCTTATTTTCTCCATAATTACGTTTTCTGTTTTCCATTTTGGTATTAAAATAATTTGCAAAAGTACAAATAAAACTAAAGCATAGAAAATTAGAGCAAAAAAAAGAAGCTCAAAACTAATTGAACTTCTATTTAATATTAATCCTTAACTAATTTCTTTCTAATATATCCCTTATCTGTACTAACCCCTATTATATAAACTCCTTTTGAAAAAGAATTAATGTCAAGTGTCCTTTCTTTTGACTTTGTTTTTTCTTGATAAATTCTTTGACCAAGTGAATTAAATACTTCAATAGTGTTAATAATACTTTCTGAACTTATATTTAACTCTTTATTTGCAGGGTTAGGATAAAGGGTTATGGTGTTGTCTTCTGTTAATATATTAGGCAGTCCTATATAAGGGTTACTGCAATTTGTTATATCTTCTGCCATATATTGTAACTCTCCATTATGTTCATAGCAGAATAGTTTTCCACTTCCTCCTCCTGTAATAAAACTCATTATATTGTCAAATAATAACCCTAAGTTATTACCTATTCCCTCTATAAATTTAAAAACTTCTTGACTTCCTTCAAAATTCCCTCCTATTAATATTTCTCTTCTTAATATATTATTTATTTCCACAGTATCAATAGCAAGAACTTTCACATAAAAATAAGTAAAAGGGTTGATTGCAAAAGTATCTCCTATATCTAAAGAGAAATCACAAATCAATCCATTAACCCAACCTTCATTATCATAACCTCCTTTACCTTTATAGAAGACTTGTTTTTGAGCATTCTCTCTTAATCCACCAATACATTCAGCAGTTAAAGGATTAAAAACAGAATCTTGAAACCAATAAAGTTTCTTATAGGTTTCACTCTCTATTATTGTATCCTCTTCGGTTAAAGCAAATCTATTATAATGTCTATATCCTTCCGTTGATGCGGTAGTTGTCCAAATCTGCAAACCAGGTTTAACCAATGGGATATATTCGTAATCTTGGGCATTAAGGTTTAATGCTGTTAAGGAAATTATTATTCCTAAAACTAACTTGTGAAGCTGTGCTTTCATATTAATAATGTATTAATGTTTGACTCATTTATTTTAATCTATTCGTCTTTCAGCACCAAACCCTCTTTATTCTTTTCGGCGAATAAGAGATTAATATTCGGCAAAGGTATAAAAATAAAAATCAAGTTTATAAACCAAAAACTTTATTTTAATAACCTCTAAACGAAGTTTT
>CAYFWD010000015.1:0-29715 GCA_964346795.1 uncultured Bacteroidaceae bacterium | reverse complement strand
TGACACTACTCAAATAGAAAATAAAACAATTAATGAAGAATAAGGAGAAACAAATAATGGAATTTAATTTAATAAGATTTTGGAGTTTATGCAAGAGAGACTTCAAATTAAACCTAAAGACAGATATAATGATGTTAAGTGTATTGGGGCTTTTGTCAGGATTCTTTCTTCCCGATAACCGTGGCGGCATCACTTCTTTTTCATTCTTATATTTAATACTACTTGGATTTTCAATCTTCAAAGAATACCATAAAAAGACATCTAGAACAAATATTCTAATGCTTCCTATATCCAACTTTGAACGATACCTTGTAGTATTTGTAAGAGCATTTATCTATTACCCAATAGTACTTTCATTGTTTATGATATTAGGAACTTTATTCTTTGGAATTCTATACTCAGTAATTGGAGTTGGATTTGACTTTACTCTTTTGCCAAAGTTTTATGTAGAGATTCTTAAAGATTGGATAGATTCAATTGTACATGTCCATTTTGTTTTTGCATTATATTTCTTTGGTTCTATATTCTATAAGAAAAATGCAGGACTGAAATTTAGCTTACTTTTAATGGGAATTATATTTTTTGTATTTATTCTTTTTGCACTAATAATTCACTTTTTCTTTTCTGGTCAAATTATTACTCAGTTTAATTCAATAACCGATATTTCCAACTCATTTGAAATAACTTTTGGAGTTTTGGTTTCTGTATTTCTACTTTGGCTTACTTATTTACGTGTAACAGAAGAACAAGTTTAGATTATGATAACACAAGATTTAACACCCATTTATCTCAAGCTTGCCGATAGGATATGCGATGGTATTCTATCTGGAAAATATGAGACTCAGGGGAGAATACCTTCAGTTAGGGAGCTAGCAACTCTCAATGAAGTGAACCCAAATACAGCTATGAGAGCTTTTGAATGGTTGCAACAGAAAGAGATAATCTTTAATAAAAGGGGTATGGGGTATTTTGTTGCACCAGGAGCAAAGGAGATTATATCAGAGTTTAGAAGGGAGCAATTCTTTATCCAAACCCTGCCTTCAGTATTTCAAAGTATGGATTTACTCGGTATTCAAATCTCCGAAATAGAAGAAAAGTATCAAGAATTTATAACCAAAAAATCAAAATAAAATGAAAATAAGACGCAGTACACTACTATTTTCAATAGCTATTGCAGTAGTAATAATTGCTCTTTTGAGCATAAGTATATATAGGGTTAAGACTAATCCAAAGCAATATGAATACAAAAGAATACAAACTAATAAGGATAATGACTCTGTGTTATACTATGAGTATGACGATGATTTAGAATATGAAGACTATGAATAGAAAAACAACAAAAATAGCAAAGAGTATAGTTTCTTTTTGCGTAATCCTAACTCTTAGTTTTAGTGCAATTGCTCAAGGTTTTACCATTAAGGGAAAGGTAATTGATGAAGTTTCTAATGAGGCTATGATATATGTTAATTGTGTAGCCTTTAGTTCAAAAGACACTTTAACTCAAGTCAAAGGAATAGCTACTGACACAAATGGAGTTTTTATTCTTAGCAACTTAAAGAAGGATAACTACAACCTTGTTCTTAGTTTTATTGGATACGAAAAGAAGATTATCCCTATAAAAAGCTCTATGTTTAAGGAAAGAGTACTTGATTTGGGAGAAATAAAAATGAGTATTTCAGGAGAAGGACTTGGCGAAGTTGAGATTGTAGCAATGAAGGACAGAGTTAAGTTGGATGCAGATAAAATGACTGTAAATATTGACCCTACCACAGCTCAAAGTGTAACTAATGCTTTTGAACTTCTTAAGAAAACACCTGGGATTGCAATAGATAATGAAGATAATCTTAAGCTAAATGGAAAGAGTGGAGTTTTGTTTCAATTTGGAGGAAGAGATATGAAACTTCCTTGGAAAAGCCTTGTTCAAATACTTAAAGCTACTCCTGCAACCCTTATAGAAAAGATTGAAATTATGGCAAATCCTTCTTCCAAATATGATGCTGAAGGAGTTGCTGGTATTATTAATCTTATTTTCAAGCAGGACAAAAACGAAGGTATGAGTCTTTCCGTTGGAACAAATGCTTTCTATTCCAATGAACTTTCTTATATGGGGGACTTAAATTTTAGCCATGTTTCAAAGAAGTTTACCAATAATCTTTCTTTTTCAGCAAGCAACTGGAAACATAGAATGGAGCAAACCCTAATTAGAGAATTGGGATTTGGAAATGATAGTATATTTATAAAGCAAAAGGGAGATAATTTATACAATTCTCAAGACTATACGATTAATGCAGGTTCATCTTATCAGATAGATAAACTCAATTCAATAGGACTAAACTTTACTTATTCAAAAAGTAAAAGTCCATTTATAGAGAATCAAAATAATACAATCTTTACCACTCTTTTTGGAGGAATAAGAACAGATTCTCTTAGATATGATAATACTCAAGGCATGTCTTCCGATATGAATAACTACATTATTAACCTTAACTACCAAAGAAAATTAGATACTCTTGGAGGTAAGTTCTCAACAGATTTTGACTTTATTAATAACTCTCAAAACAACCTTTCTTCTTCAAATACTCAATATTTTAACATTGTTCTCAATCCAAATACTGCCTATAAAAACGAAAACTTAAACAATAAAACTTTAAGTTCTTATAATTCCTATGTTTTTAGAATGGACTATTTGAAACCTTTGAGCAAAACTATAAAAATGGAACTTGGAGCTAAGGTAAGCATAACAAAAGTGGATAATAATTTTGAGGCTATGCTTAATGATACTAACGACTTATCAAAAACAAATCACTTTATTTACAATGAGAATATCAATGCTTTATATGGCTCACTCAACAAGTCTTTTGGTGAAAAAACCTCACTTCGTTTGGGCTTAAGAATGGAGAATACCAATATAAATGGAAAGCAACAAATAGGAAATAGCTCTTTTAAACAATCCTACACCGACCTTTTCCCTAATATTTCGCTTTCACACCAATTTTCACCAAAATACCAATCTACCTTTACCTATTCAATGCGTATCTCACGTCCAACCTACGATAATCTAAATCCTTTCCTTTCAAAATCAGACGACTATTCTTTCAAAACAGGGAATCCAAAACTTCGTCCTCAATATACTCATAACTTTTCTTTGCAAAATACTTTCTTTTATATGATATTCACTTCACTTACCTATTCCTATACCAAAGACGTTGTCTCACAAATGCCAGTTCCACTTCCAAATAACCCAATTGTTTACTATATTATGCCTCAAAATATTTCTTCTTCACATAATCTCAACTTCAGTATTTCAACAGGAATTCCAATAACAAAATGGTGGACAAGTGTACTTTATTTGAATGGCAATTATACTAACACTAATAGTCCAAAAACAGACCTTAATATAAGTCAAAAGGCATTTTCATTTGTTGGATATGCTGCTCAAAGCTTCACTTTGCCAAAGAAATACAAGGCAGAAATATCAGGAGTTTATGTTTCTCCAGGGATATGGGGAGTATATAAATTTGATGGTTTTTATGGACTAAATCTTAATTTCAACAAGAACTTTTTTAAGGAAATGCTAACAGTAAGTGTTGGAGTTCAAAATCTTTTCTCTGCCAAAGAGCAGGGAGGAGAAATGGAAATGGGTAATGCAAAATTTGACTTAAGACATAAATCACAATTTACAATGTTAAACGTTGGACTAAGATTTAATTTTGGTCAAAATCTTGATGAAGGACGAACTAAACGCAAAGATGACTTTGACCAAAGAGCCTCAGGAAAAAGAGAACAGCAAAGAGGTATAGGATTTTAGTATTTATGCTTTTCGTTTAACCTTAGTATAAAATACAGAAAGCTTGACTTATATTTATTTAAACTAAGTCTTTTGCGAAAAAGACTTAGTTTATTTTGTATTAAAGTATATTGTTTGATTTATATATACTTATATAATGAATTTTGGTTTTAACACTAAGAAATGATATGAAAGAGATAAGGTGTTTTGAAATATTAATTTTATTAATTTACTCTTAATATTCTATATTTTGAAATTTATTTTCTAAATTTGCTGGTTGATTTGAGATAAAAATAAGATTGTATGAAAAGAATAATAATATTAATCTCTTTAGTTTTAAGTTTTACTTTAAATTCTTTTGCCTCAGGTGGCGAAGGTAAGGAGTTTAATCCTGGTGAAATGATTTTGGGGCATATTGTTGATGACCATTCTTGGCATATTTTAACCTATAAGGATAAGGATGTTGCAATTCCTTTACCAATTATTCTAATCAATGAAGGAAAGCTTGATGTGTTTATGTCAAGTAAGTTTGAGCATGGACACGCTTCCTATAAGGGTTATCGTTTAGGAGATGTTGAGAGAGATGGAGAGAAGGCTAAGGGAAAGATTGTCTGTGTTGATGAAGATGGAAAGTGGACAGGAAAAATGCCTTTGGACTTTTCAATAACCAAAAATGTTGCAATGTTGATGATAGTTGCAATAATAATGATAGTTGTAGTCTTTAGAGCAAAGAAAATAGCTATTACTCAAAGAGGCAAAGCTCCAAAAGGAATACAAAACTTAGTGGAGATATTAGTATTATTTATTCGTGATGATATTGCAATTCCTTCTATTGGTAAAAAGAAATACAAGAAGTATATGCCATATCTTCTAACTGCATTTTTCTTTATTTTCCTTGCAAACATAATGGGTTTACTGCCTTTCTTCCCTGGTGGAGCTAACCTAACTGGAAATATTGCTGTTACTATGGTATTAGCTTTGTTTACCTTTTTTATTACCCAATTTACAGCCAATAAAAACTATTTCATACATATTATTAATATGCCTGGAGTTCCTTGGTGGCTCAAATTCCCTCTTCCTATAATGCCTGTGGTTGAGATATTGAGTATGTTTACCAAGCCTTTTGCTCTAATGGTGCGTTTGTTTGCTAACATAACAGCAGGGCATATCATAATATTAGGTTTCTTGTCCATAATCTTTATTTTTGGACAACAAAACGTTGCAATTGGCTATGGTACATCAATAGTACCTGTGCTTTTTGCATTATTTATGACTCTTTTAGAGCTTTTGGTAGCTTACATCCAAGCCTATGTCTTTACTCTTCTTTCTGCAATATATTTTGGAATGGCTAACGAAGAGCATACAGAAGTAGAACACGGCGAAATAGTAAACAAATAATTTTAGAAATCTACTTCCAATCAATAGGCGACAGCCCTTGAGATGAAAGATAAGCATTTGCTTTGGAGAAGTGATTATTTCCAAAGAATCCTCTGTGAGCAGATAGTGGCGAAGGATGAACAGACCTTAAAACCAAATGCTGTTGAGGATTAATAAGCTCTCCTTTTCGTTGTGCATAAGAACCCCATAATAAAAATACCAAGCCCTTTTTCTTGTTTGCCAAATGAGCAATGACGCTGTCAGTAAACTCTTCCCAACCCTTGCCTTGATGTGAGCCAGCCTTATGTGCCTCTACTGTTAAAGTTGCATTGAGCAAAAGAATGCCTTGAGTTGCCCACCTTGTCAAATCGCCACTTTCAAGAGGTTGAATACCCAAGTCAAGATTAATTTCCTTAAAAATATTCTTTAATGAAGGAGGTGCTGGGGTAGGTTCCAAAACAGAGAAGCATAGTCCGTGAGCTTGATTTGGCTCGTGATAGGGGTCTTGCCCGAGTATTACTACCTTAACCTTGTCAAATGGACATAAGTCAAAGGCATTAAATATTTTTGACGCCTTTGGGTATATGGTTTTTCTTTTATATTCTTCCCTCACAAACGAAGTTAGTTTATAGAAATACTCTTTCTCAAACTCTTCATTCAATAATTCTTTCCAGCTTTTTTCAATTCTCACTTCCATAGTATTGATATTATTAATTATATAGTATTTATTTGCCTCTACCACCTTGTGAAGCTCCACCTACTCTGTCGTCAAAATTCTCCACTTGAGGTTTGGATACTTGTTTGTTCTTATAGTATTTGCCAAAACGGTAACGAAGAGAAAGGGCTACCTCAGGACCTATATATGAATCCCAACTCTTGGTTATTGTGTTAAGATAAGCTGTTTCACTATATCTCTTATTAAGATTTAAGAACTCACTAACACTCAATGAAAGATTTAATCTCTCTTTAAAGAAACTCTTTGAAACGTTTAATGAAATATCTTGAAACGCACTACTGATACTTAGCCCATGCATAGAGCTTGAGTAGTAGTAATAATAGATGCCAATTCGCCATTTCTTAGGTAGAGTAATATCTGAACTTATGCTTCCATTATAACTAAAGTTCTCTCTATTTATGTCATATTCATTAGGAGAAGATAAGATTTTAGAGTAATTGGCTCCTGTTGAAACTCTGAAACTCCACCAGTCAAACAAGTCCTTATTAAAGCTAATATTAAGGTTGAGGTTTTGTGAAGAGCCAAAATTAACCGATGAAGTCATCAATGCTAACGGGTTATATCCAGTGAAACTTGTGTCTAAAGGTCTGGCAATCCAGTTTATATCATCTTTTGTATGTGAGTAAGAAACAGTAGTAAAGAGCATGTATTTCCAAGAATGAGAAAGCGATAAGGAGTGAGAATACTGTGGCTCAATGTATGGATTACCCGTCTTGTAAGAGTATTCGGATTCTTTCCTAACGAAAGGATTAAGACTTGAAGACCAAGGTCGTGATATTCTGTAAGAGTATGCAAGGGTAAGTTGATTGTCGTCTTTGAACTTGTAGTTAAGTCTTAGATTAGGGAATATGTCAAAATAGCTTCTTTTGTTTGTGCTGTCCAAAACATATTGATAGCCTTCCGTATTGGTTTGTTCAAGACGAATGCCAAGTCTTACGTTAAATTTTTTCTTAAATGTATTGGAAAATGAAGCATAGAGAGAATTAATATTCTCAAAATAACGAAAACGATTTGTCTCCATTGGAACATTAATATAGTTTCCTGTCAAACTATCTTTTAACTCACTCTTATAATCATTATCACTAAATGAGAAGTATGTTTTTAATCCCGTCTCAAAACGCATTGTTTTACTTAGAGGTTTAAAAAGGTCAGCTCTTAAACTTAGGTCATTGTCAGGAGAAGCTACATTTCGTCTATAACCTTCTTCCCTGTCAAGTATGGTATTAAGGTCGCCTATAAAGTACTTAGTTTGTGAGTTGAACTGGTCTTTTCCAGAGTTATGGCTATATGAAAAGTCTATCATAAACTTGCTATCCAATGTGTCTAACTTCTTCACATAATCAATTCCAAATCCAATACTTCTTCTTCTGTTTAAATACTTATTTTCTGTAAGGTATGAGGAGTCAATAGTTGAATAGTTGGGGAATGAAGATATAGTGTATGGATTTTTCATAGTAATTTCTGGATTGCCAGCGAATGAACCATAGAGGTTAAATCCTACTGTGCGAGTTGTATCTATTAAATAGGAGGCATTGAGATAGATATTATTGTTGAGCCACTGCCATTCTGAATCGCCTTCAGTTTTGAATAGGGTAGTGTCTCCACTTGCTTTGGCAGTGTATCTTTCAGACCTTGAGTTGCTCTTAGAGCCCCATTTCATAGGCGAAAAGCCCAAAGATGTTGTCCACTTATCATCAACATAACTCAAATTTAATGAGCCGTAGTAGTGAAGCATAGTTTTATATGAAGTTCTTCCCCATGCCGAACCATTGATACCATAGTTTTGATTCTTCTTTATCTTAATATTGATTATGCCTGCCGTACCTTCAGCATCGTATCTTACACCAGGGTTTGTCAAGACTTCAAAGCTCTCTACTTGGTCAGGTGTCATACTCTTAAGCAAATCAACCACACTCTTGTACTGCATTCTTAAATCTCTGCCGTTGTATTGGAACAAAACACCACTCTTACCATTAAGCGTAAGGTTGTCGTCCTTGTCAATGAACACTCCAGGAACTCTCTTCAAAAGGTCAAAGGCACTCGTTACAGTAGAGGCTAACTGGTCATCAACTGCCATTGTCATCTTGTCTTCATCAACAACTATTCTCTCTCTCTTTGCCGTTATTTCAACTCCCGAAAGCTCTCCCGAAAGCTCCATAAGCACTTCTCCAATATCCAAAATCCTTGTTGTGCCAAACTCCGAAAGTGAAATTTCCCTGCGAAAAGGCTTATATCCTACAAAGCTAACCTTAAGTATCAAATCTCTTTTTCTTACTTGACGAATTTCAAAAGCTCCGTTGGTATCGGCAATAATTCCCTTGTAAATACCAAGGGTATCTGATTTATAATGTAAAGAAATAGAGCTATATGCAAGCTTTTCTTTTGTTAGAGCATCAATGACCTTACCTTTTATGGTATAGCGTTGAGCGGTTGCAAAGGTTGAGAATACAAGGATTGCAACAATAAGAACGAGGGTCTTTTTCATAAATTTCGTGTTAAGAATTGCAAATTTATGTAATAAATACGATAAGAGAAAGAAAATATTATATGTAATAAAAATTGATAAAGTATTTTAGAGCTTGTACTATATACCTCAACATTAAAAAATTATTCTTTTAGCTTTTTGTTAGGTTAAAAGATTGTATCTTTGCTCAGTTGCTAAATATTATTTTATTATGATGAAACGTCTATCTTTTCTATTATTTCTTTTGGTTTCAATATGCTTAAATGCTCAGAAGCCGGATTTTAACACTTATTTTACGGATAATACTCTTAATGTTCTTTGCTATCATTCTGGGCGTAAGGCTGTGGAGTATTACACTATTGACCAAGTTTATATAACAAAACAATGGGCTGGAACCAAAACAAAACTGCTTGACAATACTAATTTGGGGGCTCATCGTATTGAGGTTTATCCTCATAATTTCAAAACTCTTATCTATTCACGTAATTATTGTTCTTTATTTGAGGAGTGGCAAACCACACCTGAGGCAGAAAACTCTTGTGGTAACTTTGAAGAAGTTATAAGGATACCTCTTCCAAAGGAGGATGTGGATATTGCTTTCTTTTCTCGTGATAGTTTGGGAGGCTGGTTTATGGTGGCAAAGCAAAAGGTAGAGGTTGCTAATGCAGAGTACAAGACATTAGATTCTAAACTTTGTGAACCTTATCGTTTGAGTGTTGCGTCAGATGATGTCAGTAAGAAGTTGGATATTGTTATTGTTCCGGCAGGATATACTCAAAAGGATTCTCTTAAAATGGTTTCGGATATGAGGCTTTTTAGTGATTTTCTTTTTTCCAAACCTCCATTCTCTGAAGCTAAAAACAAGATAAATGTTTGGGGTCAGTGTTATTTCTCCGAGCAAACAGGGATAGCAGGATTGGATTCAACAATACTTCCAAGTAGTTTTCTTGGGGTAAGCTACAATACTTTCAACTCTCCAAGATATATAATGACGCCAAATCTTTTTAATCTTCACGAAATACTTGTCAATGTTCCTTATGAGCAAATAATTATAATGTGTAATAGTAGTACTTATGGAGGGGGAGGTATTTTTAATTTCTATGCTACTGCCTATGTTAATCCCAAAAATAGCTTTGTGTTAGTTCACGAATTTGGACATTCTTTTGCTGGTTTGGGAGATGAGTATTCTCATAATGATATAGAGGTTGAAGGGGCTACTCAAAGTATTGAGCCTTGGCAAAAGAATGTTACTTCACTCAAAGACTTTTCTAAGAAGTGGAAAGATATGATGGAAAGTTCAACACCAATACCTACTCCGCTAACAAAGGAATATGCCAATAAGGTTGGAGTGTTTGAAGGTGCGGCCTATGTTGCCAAAGGACTTTATCGCCCATTTCAAGATTGTTTGATGCGAAGCGACAAACCTTTTTGTCCTGTTTGCACAAGAGAAATTAATAAGATGTTAGACTTCTATACCGAATAGAAGAATTGTAAAAAAAAGAAAAATATGAAAGAGAAAAACTTATACTTAATTGATGCGATGGCACTGATTTATCGTTCCTTCTATGCTCTTAATAAGAACCCACGTATCAATTCCAAAGGCTTAAATACTTCTGCCATACTTGGATTTGCTAACACCTTGCTTGATTTAATTAAAAAGCATAAACCAACACATATAGGAGTTGCTTTTGATTTGTATGGTCCAACTGTCCGTCACGAGCAGTTTGAAGACTATAAGGCTAATCGTCAGGAGAGTCCAGAGGATATAATTTTGTCTATACCTTACGTAAAGGAACTTTTGAAATCTATGAATATTCCGATGCTTTGCAAGGAAGGTTATGAGGCAGATGATGTTATTGGTACCCTTTCTAAGAAAGCAGCAAAGGAAGGCTTTAAGGTTTATATGGTAACTCCCGACAAGGATTATGCTCAATTGGTTGATGATAATATCTTTATGCTCAAGCCTCCAAGAATGGGAAATAATGAAGAGATATTGGGAGTAAAGGAGGTTTTGGAGAAGTTTGAGATAAGAAATCCTAAGCAGGTAATTGACATACTTGGGCTTTGGGGTGATAGCTCTGATAATATTCCTGGTGTTCCTTCAATAGGAGAGAAGAAAGCTAAGCAACTTATGCAGCAATTTGACTCTGTTGAAGAAATCATATCTAATACAGACAAGATAGAAAGTGCTTCTATTCGTAAGGCAATAGAAGAAAATAAAGAAAAGGCAATTCTTTCAAAGCAACTTGCAACCATAATATTGGATGTGCCGATAGAGTTTAATGAAGAAGAGCTTAGATTTGTTCAACCTAATTTTGAAGAATGCAAGAAATTGTTTGAAGAATTGGAGTTTAGAACATTTGAAAAGCGTTTTTTCAATGAATTTGCACAAATGGAAGGCTATGCTGACTTTATGGAAAAGACCATTAGCGAAGAAGGAACTCCTGCAAAACAATCCTCAAAAGAAATAGAGCAGCAGCTTGATTTATTTGGCAACAACACTATTTCTAATGACTTGTTTTCCGACTCTTCACTTCTCTCTTTAGATAAAATAGAGCATAACTATATATTGATAGAGGAGGATATAGAGGCTTTAAACAAGGAAATAGAAAGAATAAGAGAGAAAGGATTTTGTAGCTTTGATTGTGAAACAACAGGTTTGGAAATAGATTCAGAACTTATAGGTGTTGCTCTCTCTTATGAAAAGAATAATGGATTCTTTGTTTTAATACCACAAAGGGAAGAAGTAAAAGCACAGATTTTAGATTTACTTAAGGGGTTGTTTGAAGATGAAAACATAGAAAAGATAGCCCATAACATCAAATTTGATAAGAATGTTCTATTAAACTATGGAATAGAAGTAAGGGGTAAGTGTTTTGATACTATTTTGGCTCATTACCTTATTGACTCTGAAGCAAGACATAAAATAGACTATCTTGCCAATTCCTATCTTAACTACGAAATGATACCATTTGAAAAGGTATTTGGAAAGGTTAGAGGAGGAAAGATTAATATTAATACCTTAGATAAAGAATCTCTTAAGGAATATGCAGTAGAAGATGCTGATATTAGTTTGCAGTTAAAACCAATATTTGAAGAGAAATTGAAGGAAGACGAGCTATGGGATTTGTTTGAAAAGATTGAAATGCCTTTGGTTGATGTTCTTTTGTCAATGGAAAGAGAAGGAGTAAGGATAAATACTGAGGAATTGGGTTTGTTCTCCGAAAAACTAAATGAGGAAAAACTTAATCTTGAAGAAAAGATTTATGCCTTGGCAGATGAAGAGTTTAATATTTCTTCTCCAAAACAATTGGGAGATATATTATTTAAGAAACTTCAAATTGTTGAGAAAGCTAAGAAAACTTCTGCAACCAAACAGTTCTCCACTTCGGAAGATGTGCTTATAAAATTAGTTAATAAACACCCAATAATCCCTCTTATTTTAGACTATCGCTCTATCACTAAGCTAAAAAGTACTTACGTTGATGCCTTCCCATTATTGGTTAATAAAACTACTAATCATATTCACACTAACTACAATCAGTTCACAACGGCGACAGGAAGACTTTCTTCAACAAATCCAAATCTTCAAAATATTCCAATAAGAACAGAGCTGGGAAGAGAAATAAGGAAAGCTTTTGTTCCAAGAAACGATGATTTTATTCTTCTTTCGGCAGATTATTCACAGATAGAGTTAAGAATTATTGCATCATTAAGTAAGGATGAAAATATTTGTCAGGCTTTCAATGAAGGCTTGGATATTCACGCTTCAACGGCAAGCAAGGTTTTCCATATAACATTAGATGAGGTTACAAAAGACCAAAGACGCTATGCGAAGAGTGTTAATTTTGGTATTATCTATGGTATTTCTGCTTTTGGACTTTCCGAACAGCTTTCTATCTCAAGAAAAGAAGCACAGGAATTGATTGACCAGTATTTTATTCAGTATCCAAAGATAAAAGACTTTATAGAACAAAGCATTAAGACCGCTCAAGAGAAAGGATATGCTCAAACTCTTATGAAAAGAAGGCGTTATTTGTATGATATTAATTCAAGGAATGCAGGTTTGAGAAACTTTGCAGGACGAAACGCTGTGAATATGCCAATACAAGGAACTTCTGCCGATATGATTAAGAAGGCGATGATTGATATTTATGAAGAGTTTAATAAGCAAGGGCTCAAATCCAAGCTAATACTTCAAGTTCATGACGAATTGGTCTTTGATGTCTTTATCCCAGAGCTTGAAAAGGTAAGGGAGATTGTTGAAAAGAAGATGAAAGAAGCCTTGCCTTTAGAAAATGTTCCTGTTGAAGTAGAGAGCAATACCGGCAAGAACTGGCTTGAAGCTCACTAATTTGTTCCCTTGTTAATTGTATCTTGATAAATCTTCTCTGGACGTTTATGTTTCCAACGTTTGTGAGACCATAACCAATAGGGAGGATTTTCTTTTATGGTGTCTTCTAAAAGAGAAACATATTTTTGGGTTATTTGAGAATAGCCCTCCTCTTGAGGATTAAGACTTAAAGGAATAATATCAAAGCTATAATAACCTCTTCTTTCTTTATTTACCTTATAATAAAAAACAGGATAATTGTATTTTTTAGCAAAATACTCTCCTCCAAAGATTACTCCAGTATCTTGATTGAGAAAGGTTGTCCAAAAACACTTATAAGTATCATTGGGGCTTTGGTCAGAAAGGAGCATATAAGCAGAAGGAATTTTCTTCTCTTCATTCTCAAGGAAGACCTCCTTAACATTATCATTATAACAAACCTTAGTACCATAGCGTGTCCTTCTTTGGTGCATAAGCTTTTCAAAGGTTTTATTAGTCATTCTCTTGCCCACTCCAATTCCCTGAAAAGGAAACTGCATACCCAAAGACAAAACCATATATTCCCAGTTGTTGAAATGAGAAGAAAGAAGAAGAACGCTTTGACCTTTTTGAAATAAATCATTCAAAACTTTTGGGTTATTACATTTATATCTCTTTAAAACATTCTTTCTTGAAATTGTCAAAGCCTTAAAAGCCTCAATAAATATATCCGATAGATGTTTGTAAAACTTGTTTTTATAGGCTTCCAATTCTTTGGAGGAAAGAGTAGGGAAGGAGTTTTTGAGGTTTTGCTCAATGGTTTCTTTTCTGTACTTGACTATATATTGCAATGTGAAAGCAAAAACATCAGCCAAAGCATATAATATCCACAAAGGAAGTAGAGAAAGTGGTATAAGCACCAAGTAAAACAATACTTTATTTAATATCTTTTGCATAAGCTTTCCAAGTACTAAAAAAGCCATCTTTTTATTAGATGGCTTTAGTTCTTTTTGCGTTAGAGGTCTCTTCCAGATTCGAACTGGAGTAGACGGTTTTGCAGACCGGTGCCTAACCACTCGGCCAAGAGACCTTATTTGAGTTTGCAAAAATACAATAATTTTTTATATTACCAAAAACAGAGAGTCTTTTTACTTGTTAAAACTCATAAAAATATTTTTATTGAATTGCAATATTTAGATACTCTATTTTTGAACTTGATTCTAATTTTCTGTAATTTGATTGTAAAAAATTAAACTTAACTTATTTCAAAATAAGTTTAGTCTTTTTGAAAATAACCTTGACTTAAATAAAAAAAGACGGCGGATAAATAAAATTATCTAGGGCAAAAATAAAATTATCTAGGAGAAAAAATATTTTATCTAGGGCAAAAAATAAATTATCTCCTAATTAATCATTAATAATTTACCTCTAACCATTAATCACTAACCATTAGTCATTTGCTACTCTTTTTTGCTGTTAATAACTAATATCTTAGAAATTGTAACATAATATATTTTTGTTCGTATTACTTGCATAAATGGGATTTTTTGGAATAAAAAATATAAAAAGTTACTAACAAATGGGATTTTTTGGAAATTTTGTTGTAATTTTGACCACTGAATAATAAATAGGAGAAATTATGTCATCAATTATTGGAATAGAAAACTGCAAAGTAGATACAACAGGGCGTTTTAAGCTACCTGTTGCATTGAAGAAACAGCTTTCTTTAACTGATGATTTGAGGTTTGTTATAAGATGCTCCATTTACAATAGGTGTTTAGAATTATTTACCTACCAATCTTTCCAAAAAGAAGTTGAAACTCTTAAAGCTAAGCTTAATCTTTACGACCCTAAGGCTAAGAGACTTTTCAGAAAATTAACAGAATCAAACATCGTTGAATTGGATTCTTCAGACAGATTTCTCATTCCTAAGGAACAACGCACTTTGGCTAATATCGATAAGGATATTGTTTTGGTAAGTGCTGCCTCTTGTATGGAAATATGGGATACTTCTATTTATAATTCAATTGATAAGGATGGATTTGATTATGTTAAAGCAGCAGAAGAATTACTTAAAGACTGAGTATCACCTTCCGGTAATGCTTGATGAGTGTTTGGAGGGTTTGAACATCAATCCAAAGGGAAATTATGTTGATGTAACCTTTGGTGGTGGTGGGCATTCTCGTGCTATTTTGGAAAGGCTTGATAGTGATGGTCGTCTTTATGCTTTTGACAGAGATAATGATGCTAAGAGAAATTTGATAGAGAATGACCCGAGGTTTGTTTTTATTTATGATAATTATTCTTCTCTTAATGATAATCTAAGACTTTATAGGGCTTTTGAAATAGATGGCATTTTAGCTGATTTGGGTGTTTCTTCTTTCCAAATTGACACTCCTGAGCGTGGTTTTTCTACTCGTTTTGATGCTCCATTGGATTTAAGGATGAATAAAAAGCAGGTTTTGAGTGCAAAAGAGGTAGTAAATCATTATGAAATGGAGGATTTGAAAAGGATTTTTAAGTCTTATGGAGAGCTTTCAAATGCTTCTTTGATTGCAAAGAAGATTGTAGAGCAAAGAGATATTTCTCCAATCAATACTACCTTCCAACTTAAAGATTTACTTCTTTCTCTTTCTCCCAAAAATCAGGAGAATAAATTCTTTGCTATGGTATTTCAGGCTTTAAGGATAGAGGTTAATGACGAGCTTGGTGGTTTGAAGAAGATGTTGGAGCAAAGTGTTGAATTATTGAAACCAAATGGAAGATTAGTTGTTATGAGCTATCATTCTTTGGAGGATAGGTTGGTTAAGAATTTTATGAAGTATGGCAATTTTGAGGCTAAGCCAATGAAAGACTTCTATGGTAATGTGATTTCTCCTTTTAAAATGATTACAAAGAAACCTATTGAGGCAAGTAGTGAGGAGGAGGAGAGAAATCCTCGTTCTCGTAGTGCAAAATTAAGAGTGGCTCAAAGAAAATGAAAAAGAAGAATATAAAAACTAAGGATTTTATTGATGGTAACTTTTTGGTAAAGGAAAGCTTTATTAATTGGTTGCCTGTTATATTCTTGGTTTTGATATTGATAATAGTGTATATAACCAACAGATATAATATTGAGAAAACAGCTAAGGAGATTGACCGATTGGAAAAAGAGGTGGAGCAGCTACAAAAGAAACATTCGGAGCAAAAAGGTCAGTATCAGAAACAAACTCAGATGTTGGAGCTGGAAAAAATATTAGCAGAGAAGGGAATAAAGGTAAGTAAGCAAGAGCAAAAGCAAATTATCCTTATTCCAGAAAATAATAAAACAGACAAAAAGAAATAGCTACTTAGGGCAATGGAAGGCGACAAGAAAGATATAATGTTTAGATTCTTTTGGGTATACTTAGTTATATTCATAGGGTTTTTATCTGTTATTGTTAGGGTTGCCTACATACAAATTGTTGAAGGAAGCTTTTGGAAAAAACTTGAAGAGAATAGATATATTGAACTAAGAACTGTTAAGGCAAAGAGAGGAAGTATATACAGTGTTGATTCGGATAGTGGGGAGTTGTTAATGGTTGCGACAGATATTCCAAAGTATGATGTTTATATAGACTTGGGTTATACCTATGTAACAGACCCAAAAACTAAGGAAAGGAAACGTGAGAGGGTTATAGCAGATAGTATTTACAAAAGGGAAATGCCTGTGCTTTGTGATAGTATGGCTAAATTGTTTTATGGTCAAAAAGGAGCTAAAACCAAACAAGGATATAGAGAACATTTGAACAAATTTCGCAGAATGGATAAAGGCAATCGTTATGTTCTTTTGCAGAAAAATATTTCTTTAGAGCAGTGGGAGAGATTTCGTAAATTCCCTTTAATTTCAAGAGAGAAAGTAAAGAAATCTCGTCAGACAGGTAAGATTATTCATTCAGGAAAGTTCTTTCTTACCAATTATGTTAGTGTTGTGGAAAGGAATGTAAGGTATTATCCATATTATCCAATGGCTCGTCGTACGATAGGAGTTCCTCTTTCAGGTTGTGATACTTGCTACGATGGAATTGATGGATATTATTCAAACTTTTTGGCAGGAGAAACCGGAGTAAGAAAAGAGAAGAAGATAAACCCAGGGATTTGGATACCGGTAGATGATAATGAACAAATCAAAGCAATAGACGGTCAAGATGTAGTAACAACAATAGATGTTCGCTTACAGGAGTTGGCAGAGAATAGTCTTAGAAAATGTTTGGATTCCAACGATGCTCAAAGTGGTTGTGTTATCTTAATGGAGGTAAAGACAGGTTTTGTTAGAGCAATTGCTTCTTTGCAGAAGAATAAAGAAGGGGGGTATGCTGAAAACATCAATATTGCTATTAGTAGTTATTTTGAACCTGGCTCTACCTATAAAACTGTTAGTGCAATGCTCTATTTGGATAAAGGTATGATAGATTCAAGCACTATAGTCCCAACCTTTGATAAACGTTTCCCAGGAGCAAGAACAAATATAAGAGATGTTGGTAAGATAAATCATGGGAATGTAAGTTTTTCAAGAGCAATGGAGATGTCTTCTAATGTTGGAGTGAGTCAAGTGGCTTTTGATAATTATATTGTAAAAAATAGGAAGATGCAATTTGGAAAAGACTTGTCAGACTATTTTTACTACGATAAACTAAATATGGACATAAAAATAGAGGAGCCAAAGCCTTATATTAATGAAAGAGGAACCTCTGTTGATGACATTCTTCGCCTTAGCTTTGGATATGTTACTGCAATGACACCAATGCAGTTACTTACTTTTTATAATGGTATTGCAAATAATGGAGTAATGGTTAAGCCTATGTTTGTTTCTCATGTTTTGAAAGATGGTCAAGTAGTAAAAACATTTGAGCCTATTGTGATAAAGGAAAAGATGTGTAAGAAAGAAACCTTGGCTGTTTTGCAAGATATTCTGAAACGTGTTGTTGAAAATGGAACAGGCAGGCGTCTTTCCAAGACTTCTTATGGAATTGCAGGCAAAACAGGAACAGCACAGATAGGTTATAATAAAAGAGGTGTTGTAGCAATTCAACACCGTGCTTCTTTTGCAGGTTATTTTCCAACAGATAACCCTCAATATTCTTGCATTGTTGTAGTGTCAGAGCCTCAAAAGAATGCAACACATGGAGGAGATTTAGCTGCACCAGTATTTAGAGACCTTTCTGATAGAGTTGTTGGAACACGAATTACCTATAATCAAAAAGCCTCAACATTGGAGAAACAGGCACCAAGCTATTTTAATGGAAATGTTGAAAGTTATAATAAGTTTTGTAAGAATATAGGATTAAAGAGCATAAAGGCAGGGGCTAATTGGCAACCAAATAAAAAAATAAATACAATGCCAAATGTAGTAGGTATGACTATTCGTGATGCTAAGTACTTATTAGAAAAGCAAGGGCTTATTGTTAGTTTTGAAGGCAAGGGTAAGGTTGTCAGTCAGTCAATATCAGCTGGTAGTAGCTTTACAAAAGGAAATAAAGTAAACCTTAATTTGAATTAGAAAAATGAAAGAATACAGAGAAATATTTGAATTAATAGAGTCTAAGAAAGTTAAGGGTATATGCTTTGACTCAAGAGAAGTAGGAGAAGGATTTCTTTTTATTGCACAAAAAGGAACTAATGTAGATGGACATAAGTTTATCCTTTCTGCAATTTCAAAAGGAGCTAAATATATAGTTTGTGAGTATATACCTGAAGAAGCAAGAGGATTAGAATCAAAGAATAATGATGTTAGTTTTTTTATTGTAAAAAATAGTAGTAAAGCGTTAGGATATATTGCATCGGAATACTATGATAACCCTTCTAGAAAACTAAAAGTAGTAGGTATAACAGGAACTAATGGAAAAACTACAACTGTAACGCTATTACATAATTTATTTATGCTTTTAGGTTATAAGGTTGGACTGATTTCTACCATTGTAAACAAGATAAATCATAAGGAAATAAAGGCAACTCACACAACACCTGATGCTATTGAGTTAAATAGATTATTCAATCAAATGGTTGTTGAAGGTTGTGAATTTGTTTTTATGGAAGTAAGTTCTCATGCAATTGTTCAAAACCGCATTGCAGGAGTTGAGTTTGCAGGAGGAATTTTTTCAAATATAACTCATGACCATTTGGATTTCCACAAAAACTTTTCTGCTTATATTAAGGCAAAGAAAGCATTCTTTGATAACCTAACGGCAAAATCATTTGCACTTACTAATATTGATGATGCGAATGGAGAGGTTATGCTTCAAAACACTAAGGCTAAGAAATACACTTATAGCTTAAAAGCAATTGCAGACTTTCATGCTATTGTATTGGAAAATGATTTTGAAGCACAACTTCTAAAAATTGATGATGTTGATTTATGGGTTAAACTAATAGGACAATTTAATGCATATAATATTTTGGTTATTTATTCCACAGCAATTCTATTGGGATTAAAGAAAGAAGAAATTCTAAAAGAACTTAGCAGGTTGGAACCAGCACAGGGAAGATTTGAATCTGTTTCAACATCAAAAGGAACTAAAGTAATAATTGATTATGCCCATACTCCAGATGCTTTAATTAATGTAATAAAAACTATTAATCAAATAAGGCAATCTAATGGAAGACTTATAACTGTTGTAGGATGTGGAGGAGATAGAGATAAAACCAAAAGACCTATTATGGCAAAAATAGCTGCAGAAAGCTCTGATACAATCATATTAACAAGCGATAATCCTCGAACAGAAGACCCTGAAGAGATATTAAAAGATATGCAAGCAGGGCTTGATATAATTACAGAAAAGAAAAGCTTTACAATAGTAAATCGTCATGATGCAATTAAGTTAGCTTGTCAGTTGGCAAATAAGGAAGATGTTATCCTTGTTGCAGGCAAAGGACATGAGACTTATCAAGAGATTAATGGAGTAAGACATCATTTTGATGATAAGGAAGAAGTATTGAAATATTAGTTATAAAAAATAATAAGATTATGTTATATCATTTATTTACTTGGTTAGATGTAGAATTTGAAGTCCCTGGTGCAGGAGCATTTCATTTTATTTCTTTTCGTGCAGCTATGGCTGTCATAACATCGCTTTTTATAACAATAGTGTATGGTAAAAGAGTCATTGCTTTTCTTAAACGAAAGCAAATAGGAGAGACTGTACGTGAACTTGGACTTGAAGGACAGAAGGAAAAAGAAGGAACTCCAACTATGGGAGGTATAATAATTTTGGCAGCCATTATTATTCCTACTCTTTTATTTGCAAGGTTAGATAATATTTACGTAATAATAATGCTTCTTACAACTGTTTGGCTTGGTTTTATAGGTTTCTTAGATGACTATATAAAGGTCTTCAAGCATGATAAGAAAGGACTAAAAGGAAAGTTCAAGGTTATTGGTCAAGTAGTTTTAGGTATTGTTGTAGGAGCAATGATATATTTTCATCCAGATATTACTATTAGAGAAAAGTCAGATGTAGAGAAATATGCTTTAGAACATAATATTCAAAATGAATCCATGTATCAAAAAGCAAGGTTGGAATTTTCAAAAGAATCAGAACAATCAACCAAAACAACAATCCCTTTTGTTAAGAATAATGAATTTGATTATGCTTTACTTTTGAAATGGATAGGAGATGATTATAGAGATTGGGCTTGGATTGTTTTTATTCCAATTGTTATTTTTATAATTACTGCTGTTTCTAATGCAGCAAATCTCACTGATGGTATAGACGGACTTGCAACAGGCGTTTCTTCAATTGTAGGCTCTACTTTGGGAATTTTGGCTTGGGTGTCGGGAAATATAATTTTTGCAAACTACTTAAACATTATGTTTATCCCAAATGCAGGAGAATTAACCATATTTATTAGTGCTTTTGTTGGGGCAACAGTAGGTTTCTTGTGGTATAACACTTATCCTGCACAAATCTTTATGGGAGATACAGGTTCATTAGCTTTAGGAGGGATAATAGCAGTTATTGCAATATTAATAAGAAAAGAACTTCTTATCCCAATTCTTTGCGGAGTATTCTTTGCAGAAAGTATTTCAGTAATTATTCAAGTTACATATTTTAAGGCAACAAAACGAAAATATGGAGAAGGTAAACGTTTTTTCTTAATGGCACCTATTCATCATCATTATCAGAAAAAAGGCTATGCCGAACCGAAGATAGTTACAAGGTTTTTAATCATAACAATTATTTTGGCGGTAGTCTCAATTATAACTCTAAAACTTAGATAAGAAATGACAATAGAATTATTAGCGAAACAAGGAGCAAAACACATATATACAAATCTTGCAGGAAGAACATATCAAGAGATTTTGTTTAAGCGTAAAGAATTGCATAATCAATTCTCTCCTCAAATAGAACAAGAACACCAACGAGAAGTTGTTGCTAAGATTAAAGAAGTAAAATATATAAATGATGCTTTTTCAATCAATACCAACATTACATGGTTTACTATGGAGCAAATATCAGGCAGGATTATATGGATTGTAGAGGATAATGATTCACAGCAGAGTTATGATGCTTTAAAGAGTACTTGTAGAGAGAAAGTTGTTGCTTTAATTTGTTATGGCAAGAATATTGAAAAACTAAGAAAAACTTTTGATGGAATAATTTCTTCAATTCTCCCTGTGAATAATATTGATGACGCTGTTCTTTTGGCAAGTGCTGTTGCAGAGGAAACAGATGTTGTACTTTTCTCTCCTGCCAATGGAAGAAAGGAAGATATTGAAAAAAGAGGCATTGAGTTTCGTAAGGCGGTAAATAATTTATAAAACGAAGAGCATAATGCGATTAAGTAAGTTTAAAATAAGGGTTAAGGGAGACAAAGTTATTTGGATGGTATTTCTTTTGTTGATTATTATATCTGCAATGGAAGTTTATAGTACTATCGGAAAAACTGTATATGAACGTCAAGGAGGCTCTACTTTAATGATGTTTGCTAAACATATCTTTATTTTATTCTTAGGTACCTGTGTTTTGTATGCAGTACATCATATTAAATATACTTATTTCTCACGATTTGCTAATATAGGAATGCTTTTTTCTTTTATTCTTCTAATACTAACTCTTATATTAGGCTCTTTTGGAGATAAAGCTGCTGCTCGTTGGTTAACAATTCCTTTTCTTGGTCAGTTTCAACCTTCAGAAATAGTTAAGATTATCCTTATAATCTATGTAGCAAGAATACTTGCTTTATATCAGGATAAAATCAAAACAATGGAGGTTTTCAAAAAATTAATGATACCTATTTGTTTAATATGTATTTTAATCTTCCCTGAAAACTTTTCAACAGCTGCCATTCTTTTTTTAATTTGTTTCTTTATGATGTTTATAGGAAGGGTAAATAATAAGTATTTAATCTCAATTGTAATTGTTGGGATATTAGGACTTATTGCAATCTTTGCTCTACTTAAAGCTAAACCTGATTTGCTTTCTCGTGGAGGCACATGGGTAAATAGGATTGAGGAATATAGAAGTACTGATAAAACAGCAATAACTCAATCTAATCAAGCAGAAATGGCAATTGCAACAGGTGGTTTCTTCGGTAAATTTTTAGGACATACAACTCAAGCACGTTTCCTTAGTGAAAGTCATAATGATTTTATTTTTGCAATTATAATTGAAGAAGGCGGTTTATTACTTGGTATAATTATAATTGCTCTATATTTAATCCTTTTGTATAGAGGAATACAGGTTGCTCGACGTTCAAAAGGTTATTTTGGAGCTTTTTGTGCAATTGGACTTATAATAATGATTGTCTTTCAAGCAATGATAAATATGTTTGTTGCCACTGGTATTACTCCAGTTACTGGTCAAACACTTCCTTTTATAAGTTATGGAGGAACATCTTTCTTATTTAGCTGTATTGCATTGGGCATAGTTTTAAGTATAAGTGCGAGTGCAAATAAAGAACAAGCTAAAGAAAAATTAGAAAAAGATATTACAGAGGAAGAAACAGAAGAAGACTCTTTACAAGAACCTGCTAATGAAAAAGAGAGCCAAGCTATAGAAAATGTAGAACTTAAAGAAGAATATAATTAAAAAAATAGAAACGATATGAGAGCAATAATTAGTGGAGGAGGAACAGGAGGACATATATTTCCAGCAATAGCAATAGCAAATGCTATTAAAGAGAAATATCCTAAGGCTGATATTCTATTTATAGGAGCAAAAGGAAGAATGGAAATGGAAAAAGTTCCACAGGCAGGATATAATATAGAGGGGTTATGGATTAGTGGTTTGCAAAGAAGATTAACTTGGAAAAATTTATCATTTCCTTTTAAGGTTATTTCAAGTACTATAAAAGCAAGGAAGATAATAAAGAAGTTTAATCCAGATATTGTTATTGGTGTTGGAGGCTATGCTTCAGGTCCAACCCTTCAAGCAGCCTCAAAACTTGGTATTCCTACTCTTATCCAAGAGCAAAACTCCTATCCTGGCATTACAAATAAGCTATTAGGAAAGAATGTTTCTAAGATATGTGTTGCTTATGATAATATGACTCGTTGGTTTGAGGAAAAGAAAATAAACTTTACAGGAAACCCTATTCGTCAAAATATAGTTGAGATAAAAGATAAAAAAGAAGCGGCTTTGAAGCATTTTGGTTTAGATGCAAACAAGAAAACTGTTTTGGCAGTGGGAGGAAGTCTCGGTGCTTTAACAATAAATGAAAGTATAGGCTCTGGATTAAAATATTTTGTGCATAATAATATCCAAATAATATGGCAAACAGGTAAGACATATTTTGAAAAAGCAAAACAAGAGGTAGTCAAATACAATTCAGATAATATTAAGTTATTTGAATTTATTTATGAAATGGACTTAGCTTATAGTGTAGCAGATATTATTGTTTCAAGAGCAGGAGCAATAGCAATTAGTGAACTTTGTGTTATTGGTAAGCCAACAATTTTAGTCCCAAGTCCAAATGTTGCCGAAGACCACCAAACAAAAAATGCTATGGCTTTGGTTGAAAAGAATGCAGCAATATTAGTAAGAGATGCTGACGCAAGAGAAGTATTGATTGATGAGATAGATATTTTAATTAAAAACGAGGGAAAACAAATTGAGCTAAGTGAAAATATTATAAAGTTGGGAATAAAGGATGCCGATAAGAGAATACTTGCAATTGTTGCAGAATTGATAAATAAGTAGTAAAAACATAAATATAACTTTATAAAATGAAGACATATTATTTTTTAGGTATTGGAGGAATAGGAATGAGTGCTATTGCAAGATATTTGAATGAGTCAGGCAATAGTATTTATGGTTATGACAGGGTTAGAACAGAACTAACAAAGGAGTTGGAGAAGGAAGGAATGATTATTTCTTATGAGGATAATGTGTCGTCTTTACCTAAGGATATTGATATGGTTGTTTATACTCCTGCAATTCCAAAGGATAATCTTATTTATACCTATTTTGTTGAGAATAATCTTACAATGAAAAAACGTTCTCAGGTTTTGGGAGAAATAACTAAAGGAAAGAAATGTATTGCTGTTGCTGGAACACATGGCAAAACAACATGTACAACAATGATTGCTCACATACTTCATAATAGCTCCATAGGTTGTTCTGCTTTCTTAGGAGGTGTGTCTAAAAACTTTAACTCCAACTATGTTGTCAATAATAATAGCGATTATGTTGTTGTTGAGGCCGATGAGTACGACAGGTCTTTCTTAAACCTTTCTCCTACAATTGCAGCCATAACATCTATGGATGCTGACCACCTTGATATTTTTGGAGATAAGGAAGAGTTGAAGAAGTCATTTATTGAATTTGCAAATAAAACAAGTGAAGTTTTAATATGTAAGTTTGGATTGGATATGGAATTAGAAGAAGAAACACCATATCAAAAATACACTTACACAATTAAAGGTGTTGATGCTGACTACTATGCTGTAAATATTAGGAACTATAAAGGCTCTTTCTATTTTGATTTAAGAACTCCAGAAAAGATTTACTATGATATTTGTTTGAACTATGGAGGAATACATAATGTTGAAAATGCTGTTTTAGCCATTTCAATAGGATTAATTTGTGGAGTTACTGAAGAAGAGATTAGAAAGAGTATTGCTTCTTTCTCTGGAGCAAAAAGACGTTTTGATGTAAGAATAAAAAGAGATAATTTTATCTATATTGATGATTATGCACATCACCCAAATGAAATAAAGGCTTTTATAGAATCTTTGCGTTATCAATATCCTGATAAAAAAATTACAGGAGTTTTCCAACCTCACCTTTATTCAAGAACAAGGGATTTTGAAAATGATTTTATAAGGGAGTTAAGCAAATTAGATGAGGTCGTGCTATTAGATATTTATCCTGCAAGAGAAAAACCTATTGCGGGAATAAGCTCAAAGGCATTATTGTATAAGATTGAAAAAATGGATAAATACTATACTTTAAAAGAAGGACTTTTGGATTTATTAGAAGCACTTTATCCAGAAATATTAGTAACTATGGGTGCTGGAGATATATCTGAGTTAGTTCCACTAATAGAGGAAAGATTTAAAGATGAGTAATAGAGGAAAAAGAATTTTAGTGTCATTATTCGTAATTATACTATTAATCGTATTGATAGTATATTCAAATATTTATGCAGGGAAAATTACTATTAAAAAGGTTAATATTAATGTTTTCTATGGTAGAAGTGATACTATTATCCTTTCAAATAATATTGCCATGTCTTTAAAGGAAGAGTTTGGAGACTTTCTTACACAACAAAGAAAGGATATTGATTCAAAGGCAATAGAAGCATTCCTAAATCAAGACCCATACATAGAAGAAACTCAGGTTTATCAAAATCTTAAAGGAGTTTTGACAATTGAAATCAAGCAAAGAGAACCTATAGCAAGAATTTATACTCTTAGAGGTAAGGAGTATTATATAGATAAGTTGGGAAAGATAATATTGATTGATGATAATCAAGTAACAGATGTTGTTGTTGCAAGTGGGAATATTGATGTTGGGAATAAAAATTTGGAAAAGAATTTAGATACAATTGATATTGAAAACAAAAAAGGATTTGACAAAACTCTTTCAAACATCTACTACATTGCTCAAAAACTTGTCAAAGATTCAATATTACATTATCAGATTGACCAGATATATGTTTCAAATGAAGGAAACTATGAGTTAATACCTAAGATAGGAAATTATATAATAAGAATAGGAGAGAATAAGGAATTGGAAGAGGAGCTTATAAAGTTAGGATATTTATACAAAGAAGCTTTCTCAAGAAATGGGTGGGATAATTATTCTATTGTTGATTTGCGATTTCGCAATCAGGTTGTTTGTACAAAAAAAGAAGGAATATAAATTAACGAATTACCAAAAGCAGATAAATATTGTAGAAAAATAAAAATATATTAATATGGAAAGAGAAATAGTAGTTGGTATCGATATAGGTACAACAAAGATAGCAGTTTTTATTGGCTCCAAAGATGAGCAAGGCAAACCTATAATTCTTGGAATGGGTAAGTCAGAATCAATAGGAGTAGATAGAGGAGTTGTTAGAAATATTGAACAAACATCAATCTCTATCAGAAAAGCAGTTGAAGAAGCAGAACAAAAGACAGGCTATACGGTTAAGGAAGTCTTTGTTGGTATTGCAGGACATCAAATTCGCAATATCCAACATAGAGGAAATATTATGCTTGAAACAAAGGGACATATCATTAAAGAGGCTGATAAAGAACGTTTGATTAAAGACCAAGAGAATCTTGTTTTGCAACCAGGAGAAAGGATAATTCATGTTGTTCCTCAAAGCTTTATTGTTGATGGGGAAGGAGATATTATTAATCCAATAGGTATGCCTGGAAGTTGTCTTGAAGGTAATTTCAATATAATCACTGGTAATGTAGCCAATATTGAAAACATTGTCAGAAGTGTTGAAATGGCAAACTGCAAGGTTAGAAATCTTATTTTAGAACCTATTGCTTCAGCAGAAGCTGTTGTAAATGCAAGCGAAAAAGAAGCAGGAGTATGTTTGGTGGATATTGGAGGAGGAACAACAGATATTGCAATCTTCCATGATGGAATACTACGCCATACAGCTGTAATCCCACTTGCAGGAAATGCAATAACTGATGATATAAAGGAAGGCTGTTCAATAATCAAAACTCAGGCAGAAGCCCTTAAAACTCGCTTTGGCTCTTGCCTTGCTGCATCTGCAAAAGAAGATGAAATAATAGCAATACCAGGTTTTAGAGGAAGAGACCCAAGAGAAATATCAATGAAAACACTTGCAGGAATAATACAAGCAAGAATGGAGATGATAATAGACCAAGTTTTCTTTGAAATAAAGAGTAAGAAATTTGACAAAAAACTTATTGCAGGTATTGTACTTTCTGGAGGTGGAGCCAAAATGAAAGATGCTGTTCAGCTAACAGAATTTATAACAGGTATTGATACAAGAGTAGGAACACCTCAAGACCATCTTGGAGGAAGCATAACAGAAGAAATCACTCATCCAATGCACGCAACAGGAATAGGACTTATATTGGAAGGACTTAAAAAGTTAGATAAAGAAGATAAGTTAAATAAAAATCCTATGGCAGTAAAATTTGATGAAGATGTTTTTGAAGAAAATGAGCCGGAAACCATAGAAGAAGACATAGTGGAAGAAGAAAAAAGTGGAAAAAAGAATAAAAATTTTTCCGACAATAAGACTAAAGGCTTTATAGTATCTTGGTTAGAAGGGCTTTTTAAAGATGAAGGACCAGAATAATAGTTATAAACAAAAAGTTGTTAGAAACTAATACCTACAATGGATTTGCAAGTAAATATAAAGTATTATTTTTACAACTTGAAATAATTGAATAGTTTTTGAATTAAATAATAAATAAAATCATAAATATAATGTTACAATTTGAAGCACCTAAAGAAAACTCTAACTACATCAAAGTAATTGGTGTTGGTGGTGGAGGAACAAATGCAATCAATCATATGTACAATAATGGAATTGAAGGTGTTGATTTTATTGTTTGCAATACTGACCAAAAATCATTAGACGCAAGTCCTGTCCAAAACAAAATAAAGTTAGGCAAAGATGGTTTAGGAGCAGGTAACTGTCCTGATAAAGCAAGGGCATCTGCATTATTAGCAGAAGAGGAAATAAAACAAATGCTAAGCAATAACACACAAATGCTTTTCATTGCAGCAGGAATGGGAGGAGGAACAGGAACAGGAGCAGCACCAGTGATTGCAAAGTTTGCCAAGGAGATAGAGTTTAAGAACGATGATGGTGAGAAAATAGATGACGAGATTTTGGTCGTTGCAATTGTAACATTACCTCTATCCTTAGAAGGAAAAAGAAGAAAAGAGCAGGCAGAAGAAGGAATAAAGAACCTTAAAGAAGTTGTAGATGCAATAATTATTGTTAACACCGACAAGATAAGAGAAAGAGGAAATATCCCACTTCCAAAGATGTTCCCAATGGCTGACGATGTCTTGCTAACAGCAGCAAAAGGAATAGCCGAAATCATAACAAGCAATGCCTATATAATGGTTGACTTTAGAGACGTTCAAAGCGTAATGTCTAACTCTGGAGTTGCCATAATGGGAACAGGAACAGCTTATGGTCAGGGAGAAGAAAGAGCACTTGAAGCAATAAAACTTGCAGCAACAAGCGACCTTTTGAACGATTGCGAAATCAAAGGAACAAAGGATATGCTTCTCTACATAACAACATCACCAAAAGAAGAATATGCTATCACAATGAATGAGATGGATGTAATAGCAGACTTTCTACATTCACAAACAGGAAACGAGCCAGATATAATTTGGGGATTAAAGTATGACGAAACATATCAAGACAGAATAGATATTACCTTAGTAGCAACAGGCTTTGAAGAAAAAGCAATCTACAACCCATTCCAAAGAAATATAGCTCAACCAAAGAAAACCCTACTTTCAATAGAAGATAATCATTTAGAATCAGAACGCAATATAGCCAAGGTAGAAGAAGTAAAAGCAACAGAAACCTTTGTTGAGGCTCCATATATGCTACAACCAAACCTTCAAGAAGAAGAAACCAACACCCAAACACAACAAACCAACACCCATTTCTTAGACGTATATCCAGAAACCATTTTAGAACAGGAAGCAATAAAGGATATAGAAGTAGAAAGTCATAAGGCAGAAGTAGATGTTAGTGTTTTGGGAATAGAACTTAAAAAACAAACAGAAACAAATTCAGTAGCTACACAAGAGGAAGAAGATAACTCACAAAGTGAAACCCCAACAGGCATAGACCAAGGCTTTGACATTCGCAAACTACATAGAGAAACCCAATCAACAAACCCTCATTATACAGATAACCACACCAAAGTAATGGAGGATAGACAAAAGAGAATGGAGATGTTTGCACAAAAAATGAGGGATAAAAATGGATTGGAAGAAATATTGAAAACACCAGCTTATCAAGCCTATGATATGGATATTACTTTTAAAAACTATTCTTCAGAAAGAGAAAGTTCAAGTATTAATCTCAATAATGACGGCTTAACAACTAACGATAATCCTTATATTCATTCTAACCCAGATTAAAATTAGGTAGAGAAATAACAAAATACTTTTCCTCAATATCTCTTTTTAACCCAAATTAATAGAAAAACCTTAAAAAAGAGGATTATTTTCCAATAATAACCTTTCCGCTAATGGTCTTTCCATTAAGAGAAACATTATAAGTATATGCCCCAGCATTAAGATTAGAAACATCAATCCTATTTCCCTGCTTTCCTTTTAGCCTGTCTTTCTTAACTAACTTTCCTTGCATATCAAATAACTCTATTTCTCCTTTGTTGAAATTTGTTGCTTCAATATCAATATTAATATAATCCTTTGCAGGATTAGGATAAACATTTATTGTTTCCTTTTCTTTGGTTTCAATATCAATTTCCTTACATTATTACACCCCCCTTAGTAGAGTGTAATGATGTAATAAAAACTATAAGTTCAGACTTGCACTAAGTCAAGAGTGCTTAGTGCCAAGTCTAAACTCTTATCTCCTTGCAACACTTTTTTAATATTTAA
>CAYFWD010000014.1:0-30455 GCA_964346795.1 uncultured Bacteroidaceae bacterium | reverse complement strand
TATGGAGGATTAGGAAAAAATCCTTTCAATCCAGCCTTAGTAGGTAGGGTGTTTCTTTTTATTTCCTTCCCTTCAAAGGTTGCAATGAGTGAATGGCCTCTACCAAGACCTTTGTTTAGCCCAACAATAACTGATGCTCTCACTGGTCCAACACCACTCTTAATGTTGAAAAATGGACAGGCGGCAGTTGATGTGAATATGTTTCTTGGTGCAACTGGTGGTAGTTTGGGAGAAGTTTCGGCAATAGCGTTAATAATTGGAGGATTAATAATGCTGTTTAGAAAGGTTATAAATTGGCATATACCGGTTTCTTTTATAACCAAAGAAGGAGTATTTGCACTTATTCTTTGGTTAATTAATCCTACAGAATTTATTCATCCTGCTTATCAACTTTTAGCAGGAGGACTACTGCTTGGAGCAATATTTATGGCGACAGATATGGTAACTTCTCCAATAACTTATAAGGGGCAGTTAGTTTTTGGTTTTGGTTGTGGACTTCTTACAATAATTTTCCGAAGCTTTGGACCAATGCCAGAAGGAGTTTCTTTTGCAATTCTAATTATGAATGCTGTAACTCCTCTACTAGATAAAGCATTTGCTCCAAAACCTTTTGGACATTAATATTGAACATTAATAAAAAAACAAAAAACATAATATAATGGCAAAGTTAGATTCTTCATTAAAAAACATGGTATTATCTTTAAGCCTAATCTCTTTTGTTGCTTCTGCAGTGCTTGCAGCAGGTTTTACTTTAACAAAAGAACCAATATTAAAAGCTCAAATAAAAAAACAGCAAGATGCTATACAAGAAGTTTTGCCAGTAAAAGATGCTACTATTGGAGATAAGGTCGAAATAAAATTTGAAGGTAAGCCAGATGCATTTATTATTTATCCTGCTCAAAAGGATGGAGAATTAGTTGGTGCTGCTATTCAAACCTATTCTTATGAAGGATATGGAGGGAAAATTGAAGTAATGGTTGGCTTAGATAAAGAAGGAACTATTTCAAATTATACCATATTATCCGCTTCCGAAACTCCAGGTTTAGGTTCAAAAGTAAATGAATGGTTCAAAACCTCAAAAGGCAATCAAGATATTAGAGGTAAAAACCCAGGTAAAGATAATTTTAAAGTAAAAAAAGATGGAGGAGACTTTGATGCAATTACTGCTTCAACCATTTCATCAAGAGCTTTCCTTTCATCAATACAAGCTGCTTTTGAAGCATTTAAGAAAAATCAAGAACAAAAATAAAGCTTAATTAATATGAATAGATTAAAAATATTATTTAATGGAATATTAAAGGAAAATCCGATATTTGTCCTTTTAATTGGAATGTGTCCAACCCTTGCAACAACAACTTCTGCAATCAATGGATTAGGAATGGGATTATCCACTACATTTGTATTGATTTGCTCTAATATTGTAATTGCAGCATTGAAGAACTTTATTCCAGATAAGGTGCGTATTCCTGCTTTTATTGTTATAATTGCGTCATTTGTAACCATAGTTCAATTGTCAATGGAAGCTTATGTGCCTGCTCTTTATGCTAGTTTAGGTATATATATTCCTCTTATTGTTGTAAACTGCTTAATTCTTGCAAGAGCGGAAGCTTTCGCAAATAAGAATACGGTTTTTGATTCAATGTTCGATGGAATAGGAATGGGCTTAGGGTTTACTTTAGCTCTAACAATATTGGGAGGAGTTAGAGAAATGTTAGGCTCTGGCTCTTTGTTTGATTTCAAATTTATAGGAGATAATGATGGGATTTTAATCTTTGTGTTAGCTCCTGGTGCATTCATCACTCTTGGATACTTAATTGCACTAATAAACTATCTTAGTAAAAAGAAAAGCTAAAAGTAGATTTTGCAGGAGAAGAAGAAAATGGATGTAGAAGTTTTTATCCCATGTTGCATTGACCAGTTTACACCTCAAACAGGAGAAAACTTAATCCATTTGCTTCAAAATCTTGGTCATAAGGTTATTTATAATAAAGAACAAACTTGTTGTGGAAGACTTCTATATGATAATGGAAATTGGGCAGAAGCTAAGGAAATAGGAGAAAAATTTATTAATAGTTTTGGAATAAGAAACTATATTGTAGGTTGTTCAACTTCTTGTATTGGATACATAAAGAATAATATGGGAAAACTCTTTCACAATACTTCAAATCATAATCTCTACAAACATATTAACGAAAAGATAGTTGATATTACGGAATTTTTGGTGGATATAAGCCAAACTGTAGATGTTGGAGCTTATTTCCCTCATAAGGTTTCTATTCACTATAATTGCCATTCTCTTAATGAGTATAATTTAGTTGAAGAAACTAAGTTACTACTTCAAAACGTCAAAGGTTTAGAGATAGTTAGTTCAAATACTAATAATTTCTGTTGCGGATATGGAGGTATGTTTACCTTGTTTAATGAGCCTGTTTCTATGGCTCTTGCACAAAAGAAAGTGGAACAGGCAATGTCGGAAGGAGCAGAATATATTGTTAGTACAGACCAATCCTGCCTTTTGCACATGCAATCATATATAGATATGAATAATATAAACCTTAAAACAATTCATATTGTAGACCTGCTTTCTCATAAAGAGGAGACTAATTCTGAAAATCATATTAAAGAATAAGTGAGAAAAGAAGATATGGAGTATATTTGGGGAACACATCGTCCATACAATGCCTACTCAAATTATTTCAAAAAAATATTTGGTTCAAGAATACAGAAGCTTTCCATAGATGCAGGCTTTACTTGTCCAAATAGAGATGGAACTTTGAGCTATGGAGGGTGTACTTTCTGTGATAATAATGCTTTTAATCCTTCCTATTGTCAGCCGTATAAATCCATAACACAACAAATAGAAGAAGGTATAGAATTTCATAGTCAAAGGTATCCCAAAGCAAATAAATACTTAGCCTATTTTCAACCACACTCCAACACTTATGCAAATATAGAAACTCTAAAAGAACTTTATTCGCAAGCCTTAGAGCATAAAAATATTATTGGTTTGGTTATAGGAACAAGACCGGACTGTGTTGATGAGGAAAAGCTTGATTATATTGCAGAACTATCAAAGCAATACTATATAATGTTGGAGTTTGGAATAGAAAGTTGTTATGATAAAACCCTTGAAAGGATTAATCGTGGGCATAACTTCTCTCAAACTCAATGGGCAATTGCTCAAAGTGTTGAAAGAGGAATAAAAACAGGAGGGCATATAATCTTTGGACTCCCTGGCGAAACACAAAAGATGATGTTAGAAGAGTCAAGTATTCTTTCTTCTCTTGGACTTACTTCTTTGAAGTTTCATCAACTCCAGCTATTCAAAAACACTGCAATACTAAAAGACTACGAACAAAACCCACAAGACTTTACACTCTTTCCTTTTGAACAATACAAAGAGTTTATTATTGATTTCTTGGAGAGATTAAATCCAAACATAGTAATAGAACGTTTTTCTGGAGAAGTACCACCTCGTTATAGAGCACATGAAGGCTGGGGAAATATCCGCAATGAAGAAGTTGTTGCACTTATAGAAAAAAGAATGATAGAAAGAGAAACTTATCAAGGAAGGCTATACAAATGAAAGAAAAACTATTAGGAAAAACCTTGCAGGAATTGGAAGAGATTTGTATTAAACACCAATTACCAAAGTTTACAGCTAAACAAATTGCTGATTGGATATATAAAAAAGGAGTTTTAGATATTGATTCAATGACTAACCTTTCCCTGAAAGCTCGCCAATCATTATCAGAACACTATCAAGTAGGAATAGTCAAACCAATAAAGGAAGCAATTTCGGAAGACGGAACAATAAAATATCTTTATCAATATGGAGAAAGTGCTTTTGTAGAATCTGTTTTGATACCAGACAAAAAACGTCTTACTCTTTGCGTTTCAACTCAAGTAGGCTGTAAGATGAATTGTAGTTTTTGTTCAACAGGAAAGCAAGGTTTTATTTCAAACCTTGATGCAGGACAAATAATTAACTTCCTTCGTTCCATTGATGAGTTTGATGAGGTCAGCAATATTGTATATATGGGAATGGGAGAGCCTTTTGACAACTATGATGAAGTCGTTAAAAGTATAGAAATCCTAACCTCTAATTGGGGATTTGCCATTAGCAGTCGCAGAATTACTGTTTCAACCTCAGGAATTATCCCAAAAATGATAAGATTTATAAAAGAAACAACCTGCCATTTGGCCATTTCAATGCATAATCCTTTCCATGAGGAGAGACTCCAAATAATGCCAATAGAAAACAAGTATCCTATTGAGGAGGTTTGCGATGAATTAAGAAAATATAATTGGTATGGTCAGAGAAGACTAACCTTTGAATATTTAGTACTAAAAGATATTAACGACACTTACCATCACGCCAAAGAAATATCCTATCTCTTACGTGGACTTGATGCGATGGTAAACCTAATCTACTATAATCCAACTCCAGAATTTCCTTTTAATCCACCTTCCCCTAAGGAAATGGAAGAATTTCAAGAAGAATTGGAACGTTTTAACCTTTCAACCACCATTCGTCAATCAAAAGGTAAGGACATACTTGCAGCCTGCGGACTGCTTTCAACAAAAGAACTTTCTAAAAGAAAATAACCTAAGTTTATTTTAAAATAACCTAAACTTATTTTTGCCTAAGTTAAGCTTATTTTTCAAAAACTTAAGGATAAAAAATTGTTGTGCGAGATTATTCGTATTTTATGCTATTTACTTCTCCTTTGATAAGCATTAAAGCATTAAGAGCTAAAGCTCCCATTTCATCTTCTCCAGGGTAAACATGTACTGGTGCAATAAATCCTATTCTTTCTTTAAGAAGTTCAACAAATGGTTTGCTATAAGCTATTCCTCCTGTTAGGAAAATTGCATCAACTTTTCCTTTCAAAACTGTTGCCATTGCACCAATTTCCTTAGAGATTTGATATGCCATAGCTTCTTGAATAAATTCAAACTTTTTATCTCCTTCTTTAGCTTTGCATTCTACTTGATAAGCATCGTTTGTTCCAAGATATGCAACATATCCACCAGCTCCTACAACCATTTTCTTAATCTCTTGCTCTGAATATTTACCGCTAAAGCAAACCTTTATAAGTTCATTTACAGGCAAAGTACCAGAACGTTCAGGTGAGAAAGGACCATCACCATCTAAAGCTTGATTAACATCAATAACCTTACCATGGTTGTGAGCTGCAACACTAATTCCTCCTCCTAAATGCACTCCTATTAGATTTAATTCTTCGTATTTCTTGTCTACTTCTTTTGCATATCGGCGTGCGATAGCTTTTTGATTTAGTGCGTGAAATACGGATTTGCGAGGCATAAGAGGATGTCCGCTAACTCTTGCTAAGTCAGATAACTCATCTACCACAACAGGGTCTGCAATAACAGCTTTTGCTCCTTCAATTCCTTGAGCAATATCATAAGCAATAAGTCCGCCAAGATTAGAAGCATGTTGTCCTTCTCGTCCTTGACGAAGGTCTTCAAGCATTGCTTGATTAATTTCCAAAACTCCTGAAGCAACAGGTTTAATCAAACCTCCACGACCAATAATTACCTTAAATTCTTTAAGTTCAAAATCTGCATTTTTAACCTCTTTAAGGATTATTTCTTTTCTAAATTCATATTGGTCTGCAATTTTTGCATAAGGTGCAAGTTCTTCTGCTGAATGTTTGATGTTTTTTAAGAACAATTGTTCTGCTCCGTTATATACTGCAATTTTTGTTGATGTAGAACCAGGATTAATTGCAAGGATTAAATTTTTTTCAGTCATGAAATTTCTTTTTTAAGTAAAATCAAATATTTAGGTTGCAAATTTACGTTCAATTTTTTAAATACAAAAATTATATTATGTTTATGTCAATAATTTATATTAAGTTTGCAACTTTAAGAATAAGAAAATAATATTATTATGGCATTAGAAGTAACAGATGCAAACTTTGAGCAAGAAGTTTTGCAATCAGACAAATTAGTTGTTTTAGATTTTTGGGCTCAATGGTGTGGACCTTGTCGTCAAATAGCTCCAATTATTGATGAATTAGCAACAGAATACGAAGGTAAAGCAGTTATTGGAAAGGTTGATGTGGATTCTTCAACAGAAATAACTTCAAAGTTTTCTATTCGTAATATACCAACTGTTCTTTTTATTAAGAATGGGCAAATGGTTGATAAGTTGGTTGGAGCACAATCAAAAACAAAATTTGTTGATACAATAGAAAAACATCTATAATAAAGAAAGATGTCCGATAAGATAGAAAGCATAATCGGATATCCTTCGCTTGAACTTGTAACAAATCAAGTTGTAGAAGGGTTTATTACAGGTTTGCATAAGAGTCCTTTTCATGGATTTTCCGTAGAGTTTGCAGAACACAGGCTATACAATAGTGGAGAATCCACAAAGAATATTGACTGGAAGCTTTATGGGAGAACGGATAAGCTCTTTGTAAAAAAATATGAAGAAGAGACAAACCTTCGCTGTCTTTTGGTAGTGGACAATTCTTCTTCAATGCTTTTTCCAATCATCAAAGAGCCTTCTTTTACCACTCCTAACAAGATAACTTTTGCGGCTTATGCTTCAGGAGTACTTATTCAAATGCTTTCTCGTCAAAGAGATGCTTTTGGACTTTCTCTTATTTCCGATAAAATAGACCTTATAACAGAGATTAAATCCAATTTTGGACATAAGAAGCATATCTTTACTTTGTTAGAAGAACTCTTAAAGCCTTATAATAAGGAGAACAAACAAAAAACCAATATTTCTCCTCTTTTGCATAAGTTGGCAATACAGGTTCATAAGCGTTCATTGGTAATTATCTTTACAGACCTTCTGTCAGAGGATAATGATGAGCATGAACTTATCTCCTCACTCCAACACCTAAAACATCAAAAACACGAAATAATTCTTTTTCACGTAAACGATAAGGAAAAAGAGATAGAGTTTGATTATTCTTATCGTCCTCATCGCTTTGTGGATGTAGAAACTTTGGAAGAGATAAAACTCAATCCTCAAGAGATAAAGCAGGCATATCAAAAAGCAATAAAAGATAAAATCCAAAGAATAAAAACCTCTTGTGAGAAGATAAGAATTGATTTTGTTGATGCAGATATTAATAAAGGTTTTGACCAAATCCTTATCCCTTACTTAATAAAACGAACAAAAATGTATTAATTTCGTAATAAAATTACTTTAAGTCGCAAAATATTAATATTTTTGCACATTGTAAAGAAAGCTCTTTACGTTATTATTACGAGTAAGAATAAAATAAATAAATTAAATATTATGAGAAAAGCAGTATTAAATACTTTATTAGTAAGCCTTTTAGTTTTAGTTGTGGCTTCTTGCGGTAGCATAAAAGATATGCAAAAAAACCACAATAAAGTACGTTATCAAGTTTCTCCTAATCCTCTTGAGGCACACGGAGACAAAGTTATAGTTACTATAAACGGTAATATTCCAGAGAAATATTTCCAAAAGAATGCTGTTGTCTATATGCAGCCAATACTTACTTGGGAAACAGGGGAAGTTATCCTATCACCAATGAACCTTAAAGGGACAAAAATAGAAGGAAACGGAAAAGCAATTGATAAGAAAACAGGAGGACGCTTTGTTTACAAAGACACAGTTCAATACAGAGAAGGAATGGAAAACGCCCGACTAACCCTAAATCCCGTTGCCTACAAAGCAAAAGCTGTTAATGAAGCAAATGCTACTCATTCAGAAGCATTAGAAAATAATGGAGCAATTTATTTGGGTAATGTAAAGATTTCACAAGGAATTAACTCTACATCCAACAGAGTTGATATAAGAGGAGACCTTTCTATGGCACCACACAACTACACTCCAAAAACAACCGAGCTAATGACAGCTAACATCTACTTTACCGTTAATTTAGCTGACCTTAACTGGAACAACGAGCAAAACAAGAAAAATGATGCTAAAAGAGCAGTAGATAATATGAAGTCCTACATTGCCAACAACTCAGTGCCTAAACAAATATTCGTTAATGCTTGGGCATCACCAGAAGGAGAAGAATCCTTTAATATAGGTCTTTCCAAAAAAAGAGCAGAAACTACAGAAAAATTAGTAAACACAATCTTAGAAGAAGCACTTGCAGAAAGAGCAAAAATAGAGAATATCAAACAATCAGATATTAAAAACTACATACAAGACGCAAAGAAAGACGTAGTAGTACAAACCAATGCAAAAGGAGAGGACTGGGATAATTTCATAAGACTGGTTGAAGGAAGCTCACTAAGAGAAAAGAACACAGTAATAAACGTTGTTAAATCACAACCAGACAAGATTAGAAGAGAACAAGAGATAAGAAACATGTCCGTAGTCTTCCGTCAAATAGAACAAGATATCCTTCCAATACTAAGAAGAGGAGAGATAGCTTTCAACTTCTCCGGCATACAAAAAACCGACCAAGAGATAGCAAAAATGGCAGTAACTAACCCAGACGATTTAACCTTTGACGAACTAATGTACGCCGCTTCCCTAACCTCCAACTACGCCAACAAACAAACCATTTACGTTGCCGCAACAGAAAGATTCGGTTCACAATGGGAAGCATGGAACAACGCCGGAGCCGTGAGCCTAACCCTTAACCAATTGGAAGAATCAAAACAATATTTGGAAACAGCCGACAAACTCTCACCAAACAACCCTGCCGTTAAGAACAATCTTGCCCTTTTGTACCTTGCCCTAAAAGACGTTCAAACCGCCGATAAATACATGCAAGAAGCAGTAGAACTTGGAGGCGAACAAGCAATGGTAAATTCAGCAATCATAGACATCAAAAAAGGCAACTACGAAGAAGCAACAAGGAAACTTGATGGCAGAAAATGCGTTTACAACCTTGCCCTACTCCAACTTCTTACAGGCAACACAGGCAACGCCATTCGTACACTTGACTGCTGCATGGACCAAACAGCAGAAGTTCATTACCTAAGAGCCGTTTGCTATGCCAGATTGGACGACGTACCTGGTTTGATAAAGAACCTTCGTGAAGCAACAAAACAAGAACCTTCTTACAAGTACAAAGCCAAGAACGATATAGAATTTCGTCGTTATGTTTCAAACTACGAGTTCCAAACAATAGTCAATAACTAAAATAATATTTCGTTTCATACCCCTCAGGGCTAATGGATTTATCCGTTAGCCCTTTTTTCTTGAAATTTAACTTCCCCAAAAAAAAATTTAACTTCCTTAAAATTTCACGGGAGGAAGTTAAAAAATTTTTTAAGGAAGTCTCTTGGTCAAGGGACAGCCTCCCATAAAATTTTGAAAGCTTCCCATAAAAATTGCAGACTTTCCCATAACAAAGAGAAGCCGTCCCCTGACAAAAAGATACTTTTCTACAACAAAAAGATACTTTTTCACAATAAAAAGATACTTTTCCCCTATAAATAGAAGACGTCCCTTTACAAAGAGATACTTTCCCATCACAAAGAGACTTCCTCTAATAAAAATTAGAGGAAGTCTGCTTGTAATTTAATTTCTTTTAATAAAATTTTTAGGAGATTTGTTTATAAGTTAATAGTTATTAATTGTCTTTTATTGAAGGCGGAAGGTTTCCAGGGTGCTTTGGGTTGTTGTGAGGGCTACTTCCTCAATGCCGACATCCTTTATCTTGGCAATTTGATTTGCTATAAGGGGAATGTAACTGCTTTCGTTTCTCTTCCCACGAAAGGGAACGGGAGAGAGATAGGGTGCGTCGGTTTCCAGAAGAATATCTTTAAGGTCAAGGTCTTTTACGATTTCTGCCAAAGAAGCGTTCTTGAAGCTCACAACTCCTCCCACTCCAATCTTAAAGCCCATCTCTATTGCTTTCTTTGCTTGGTTTTTGTCGCCGGAGAAGCAGTGGAAGACGCCGGAGTATTTCTTTTCTTTGGTTTTAAGGTTTTCTTTGAGTTTGTTTAATGAGGCGAATGTTTGTTCAAAGCCTTTTCTGACGTGGATTATTAGGGGAAGGTCAAGCTCAATTGCCCATTTTACTTGGGCTTCAAAGGCTGTTATTTGTTCGTTTATAAATGTTTTGTCCCAGTACAGGTCTATGCCTATTTCTCCTATTGCATAAATTTTTGTTTTATTGATAAAAGTCTTTATGGTTGAGAGTTCTTTTTCAAAGTTTGCGTCAATGGAGGTTGGGTGCAGGCCAAGAGCTGGGTAGAAGCAGGTGTCTTTCTCACACAAGCTAAGCATTGGTTCAATGGACAGGGAGTCAATATTTGGGAGGATGATTTTTGTTATGTTTTCTTTTTTGGCTCTAAGGATTACTTGGTCTATATCTTGAGAGAATTCTTCTGAGTAGAGATGAGCGTGAGTATCTATGAAATTCATATTTTGTAAAAATAAAAAAAGCCCCACCAATTAAGGAAGGGCTTTCGTTGTTAATATATATTTTATAAACCTGCTATCCTTTTCATACATTTTGATTTAAGGTTTGAAGCCTTTTTCTTGTGTATTACGGAGCGTTTTGCCAATTTATCAATTGATGATAATAGCTTTGGAAGTTTTTCTTCAGCAGTAGCTTTATCTTCTAAAGCACGAAAATCTCTTAAAGCATTACGCATTGTTTTTGCGTAATAACGATTAGCTATTCTTTTTCTTTCGCTTGAACGAATTCTCTTTTGAGCACTTTTATGATTTGCCATATTTCTTTTTCTATATTACTTGTACCCCGTAGGGGATTCGAACCCCTGATTTCAAGAATGAAAATCTTGCGTCCTAGGCCAACTAGACGAACGGGGCGTCTTATTGATTTTTGCCGTGCAAAGGTACAATCTTTTTGATTAATACCAAATTTTACTGCTAAAAAATCTTATTTATTTATCTTTTTTACTCTCTATCTTGCTTAAATTCAAAGCCTAAACGTTTTCCTGTTATTTGTTTTTTTGTTGATTGATTTGATTGAATTTGTCCCACAGTTGTGATTTTTACCTCATCAAAAGGTGGAGTTAGAAGGTCAAAATTATTTACATATTCCATTGAAGAGGTAATAATATTGCGAATGGAAGTTTTATCAATTATTGCTTTATGGAAACTAGTATACATTACCCCAACCTCTCTTTTACCTTCAATGAAATAATGATTTTCTTTATTAATAAAAATTCTTCCAATCAAATAACCAATATCTAAATCACGATGATAGTCAAAAGAATCGGAAAGGAAATTATATATATTAATCATACCACAATAGGAACGAGTAACGTCTTCCTTAATATAGGGCAATCTCATTACTTCATGCAAACGAGGAAACTCAAAAACATTGGTATGAAGAATAAAAACTAAAGTGTCGGAGCTAAAACTAAGTTTAAATTCAAAATCTCCTTTATTTTCAAACCTACAATTAATGATTGGAAAATCTTTATGAAGTTCTGAAACAATTTCTTTTGATATTTCTTTGAAGGAACTAAATGCCTGATGAGTATTTTCACTCACTAAGTTATTTAATTCTGTCTTTTGTTGAATTAAATTTCCAAGTTCTTTAATATTCATACTTTTCAAATATTAAATTGTAAAACTATTTTGATAAAAAAGCCCTGAGGAATAAATTCATCAGGGCTCTATTTTAATCAATCCACTGATTTATTCAGGATGGATTGCTTCCACTGGACATGCATCTGCACAAGTTCCACAATCAGTACAGATTGTTGGGTCAATTTTGTAAATATCTCCTTCAGAGATAGCTCCTACTGGACATTCATCTATGCAAGTGCCACATGCAGCACAGTCTTCAGAAATTTTATAAGCCATGACTTTTTAATATTTGGTTTGTATTAGGATGCAAATATACAAATTAATTTCTTAAATTTGCCCCGTAATTGAAATTTAACAATAAGTAATTATGACGAGAAAACATTTAATTAGCTACATATCAAAGATTATAGCTGTATTTTCATTGGTTTTTATTTTTTCTTCCTGCTCTCAAAATAAGAAAGAAATTATCTCTTTTTATGAAAATGGGAATCCAAAATTAGTTTATTATACTAAAATGGATAAAAATATTAAGTACAAAGTTGCCGAAAAGATGTATTATGAAAATGGAAAACTTAAATACGAAGGAAATTTTGATAATAATGAAAAAACAGGTAATTGGACTTATTATTTTGAAAACGGAGTAGTTTTTGCTAAGGGTAATTTCACAAACTCAAAAAGTGGATTTGATTGGGAGGTTTATAAGATAGATAAAACTAAAATTGTAAGTAAAAATGATAAGATTGATGAGATAAGCTTTTACCCTGATGGAGAATTGGCATCAATCAAGTTTAGGAATGATAAACAAGAAAAAGAATATAAATTCTTCCCAAGTTATAGAGTAGTAGAAGAAAGAGATTACAAGGGTAATATTTTAAATGGGCAAACCCTTTCTTTTTATGAGAATGGGAACATAAATTCCCAAAACTACTTCAAAGATGGAATGCAAGATAGCATATACATATTATATTATGAAAATGGTGCAGTTCAAATTAAGGGTAATTATAAATTAGATGTTAAGGTTGGTAAATGGGAGTATTTTAGACAAGATGGCTCTTCAGATGGAGAAGAAATATATGGAGATGACGGCTCTTTGTTAAAACCAAGAGACACTGGCTTAAAATATTACGATAAAGAAGGCAACGAAATTAAATTTTAGATTATTATGAATAAAAGTATAGTATTTTTAGTAATGCTAATAATTAGTTTTACTAATGTATTCTCACAAGCATTTGAAAGAATACCTATAGAAAAAAAATTATCAGAGGCAACATTTGCTATAAAAGGAAATAACTATAAAGCTTATTTTGAAGTAGCAAGTGAGTCAAGAAGGCCAAAGATTATTTTTAAGGGAAATAAAAGTTTTACTTATAATTCAATCTATCAAGATGCAAAGTTAGATTTTGAAGTTTTTTCCTGCAAAAGCTCTAAAGTAAGTTTCCTTTTAATTAATAATTACTATGAATTCTCTTTGGGAGCAGATTTGTTTATTATTGAGAATGGAGAATTTTCTTACGTGGGGAAATTAAATATTGGAGCATATAATAGTATTGAGGGAGAAAAAATGAATTATAATTCAATATTACCATACATTTCAATAGTAAACACTACTGAAAAAACATATTTCTCTTTTGAAATCCCACTGGTAGTGCTTAACCCAGGAGAACAAGATGAAAGAATTATTGAAGGGAAAAGAGTTCATTATACACTATCTAATAAAAAACTAGAACAAAAAATTACAGACTAAATGAAATTTGAAGATATTGAAATAATGTCTCCAGTAGGCTCCTACGAGTCTCTAATGGGTGCTATACAAGGCGGAGCAGATTCTGTTTACTTCGGAGTAGGAGAGTTGAATATGCGTTCTCGAAGTGCTAATAACTTTACAATAGATGACCTGAGAAATATAGTTGCAATAGCTCAAGAAAATAATTTACGAACCTATCTAACACTAAATACTATTATATATGATGAAGAGTTAGATTATATGCGAAAGGTTGTTGATACAGCTAAAGAAAGTAATGTTACAGCAATAATAGCTTCTGATATGGCAGTTATTTCATACGCAAGAGAAAAAGGAGTTGAGATTCATCTTTCAACACAATGTAATGTTACAAATATTGAGGCAGTAAAGTACTATTCTCAATTTGCCGATGTAATTGTTACAGCAAGAGAGGTTTCGCTTGAGAAGGTTAAGCAAATAACAACTTGTATTAAAGAAAACAATATTAAGGGACCATCAGGACGCTTGGTTCAAATAGAATGTTTTGTCCATGGAGCCTTATGTATGGCTGTTTCTGGCAAATGTTATATCTCATTAGATAATGCTAATAAGAGTGCTAATAGAGGAGCTTGTCTTCAATATTGTCGTCGTCCCTACAAGGTAACCGATATTGATGGAGGAACAGAACTCGTTGTGGATAATCAATACATCATGTCCCCAAAGGATTTAAAAACAATAGATTTCTTAGATAAGGTTTTAGATGCTGGAGTTAGAGTATTAAAGATTGAAGGAAGAGGACGTTCTGCTGAATATGTTAAGACAGTTACTAAAACATATAAGGAAGCAGTGAAGGCCTATTTTGATGGAGAGTTTACACAAGAGAATAAAGACAAATGGAATAAAGAACTTAGCAAGGTTTATAATAGAGGTTTTTGGGACGGATACTATTTGGGACAAACCATTGGTGAATGGACAGAACAATATGGCTCAAGGGCAACTAAGGTAAAAGAATTTATTGGGACCATTACTAACTATTTTAAAGATATTAATGTTGCAGAAGTAAGACTTGAAACAGGAGAACTATCTATTGGCGATGATATAATTATTCTTGGAAAAACAACAGGAGTGTATGAAGATACAATTAAGGAAATAAGGGTTGATTTACATCCTGTTGAAAAAGCTGTTAAGGGAGATATGTTTTCAATACCAACCCATACATTAATTAGACGAGGCGATAAATTATATAAAATAAAAGATGCTGAAATTTAATTATCATAGTCATTCTACTTATTGCGATGGAAAGAACACTCTTGAAGAAATGGTTCTTTCAGCAATTGATAAAGGATTAAAATACTTTGGATTCTCCGCACATTCTCCAGTTCCTTTTGAGAATGATTTTGGACTTCAACCAGATGAAATACCCAATTATTTGGGTGAGATAAAACGTTTAAAGAAAAAATATGAGGATAAGATTCAACTCTTTGCCTCTATGGAATTTGACTATATCCCCAACCTTTCAGAAAACATTAAACCAAAAGCAAAAAAATATGGATTGGACTATACAATAGCTGCTGTCCACATGGTATATAGTGAAAAAGGCTTGTGGTTTATTGATGGCTCAAAGCAAGAAACCTACGATGAAGGATTAAAAAAATGTTTTGATAATAATATAAAAGAAGCAGTAAGAGCATTCTTTTACCAAAATATTAAGATGATACAAGAAGAAAAGCCAGACATTGTAGGACATTTTGATAAGGTAAAGATGCATAATAAGGATAGGTATTTTAAGGAAGATGAACCTTGGTACAAGGATTTGGTTATGCAAACCATTGAGGAAATAAAACAAAACGATTTGATTTGTGAGATAAACACAAGAGGACTCTATAAAGGCCGTTCAGATGATTATTTCCCTCAAACATCATGGATAAAAACACTTGCACAAGAAAAAGTTAGGGTTACAGTTTCAACAGATTGTCATAAGGCAGATGAAGTTGATAAACTCTTTATAGAATGCAGTAATCACCTAAAAGATTGTGGACATAAAGAAATATGGTATTTTGATGGCAGTTGGAAGCCAACACCTCTTTAATGGATAATAGTCAATTAGAAATCATAATAACACAAGATGGCTCTTCAAGTCTTATAAGAAAAGATTTGAAGGAAGGTTATCATTCAATCTTTGGTGCAATTGCAGAAAGTCAGCATATATTTATCAATGCAGGGCTTAGAAATATTGAAAAGAAATCTCAAATAAACATTTTAGAAATAGGCTTTGGCACAGGACTCAATGCACTTTTGACATTAGAGTTTGCAATAAAAGAAAAACAGAAAATTTACTATCATACAATAGAAAAATATCCTCTTTCCCAAGAAATAATATCAAAGCTCAATTATGGCAATACTTTAAATATGGAAGAGGAGTTTTACAAGCTTCATTTCATAAATTGGGAGGAAGAAACTAGGATTAACCCTTATTTTGAAATCCTTAAAACAGCCCAAGCTGCAGAAGAAGTAATTTACAAAGATAATTTCTTTGATTTGGTTTATTTTGATGCCTTTGCTCCTGAATTTGAAGATAAACTTTGGAAAAAAGAAGTCTTTGACAAAGTTTATAAATCTATGAAGAGCAATGCAGAACTTGTAACCTATTGTTGTAAGGGAGATGTTAAAAGAACCCTTAAAGCTTCAGGATTTATTATAGAAAAGCTCCCAGGTCCAAAAGGTAAACGAGAAATCCTTAGAGCAAAGAAACCTCATATATAAATAGTATTTCAAAGATTTGAAAAAAATCGGTGCTTAGATAAAAATAAGTTTGACTTATTTTCAAATAAACGAAACTTATTTTTATCTAAGTTTCGTTTATTGTCAGATAAAAAACAAAAAAGGGCAGATACAAGACCTGCCCTTATTTTTGTATAGAAAATTTATTTTACTGGTTCTAGTTTTACTGTAAAGTGTCTCATAAGAGGTGCTTCCCAAACAATCTTATAGCCATGATTTATTTGTTCTGCTCTGTCTTTTACGTTCTTTAATGCTGCTGCAATAACGTCCATGTGGTTGTTGGTGTAAACTCTTCTTGGTATTGCTAAGCGTAGGAAGTCAAGTCCTCCAAAACGATTTTCTCTTGTAACAGGGTCTCTGTCTGCAAGGAGGTATCCTATTTCACAGCCTCTAATTCCTGCTTCCAAATATAGCTCTATTGTTAGGGTTTGTGCTGGAAATTCTTCTTTTGGAACATGTGTTAAAACCTTTGGTGCATCAATAAATATTGCATGACCTCCTGCTGGACGTTGGTATGGAATACCATACTCGTCAAGTTTCTTTGCCAAGTATTCTACTTGTTTTATACGTGTTTCAAGGTTATCAAATTCTGTGTTTTCATCCAATCCTACTGCTAAGGCATTCATATCTCTACCGTTCATTCCTCCGTAGGTTAGGAAACCTTCCATTACTATACAGTAGTTTTTTGCTCCGTCATACCAATCTTGAAGTCTTGTTGCAACAAATCCTCCCATATTTACTACGGCGTCTTTCTTTGCACTCATTGTCATTCCGTCGGCATATTGGAACATTTCCTTAACGATTTCTTTTATTGTTTTGTTTTCGTATCCTTTTTCTCTTGTCTTGATGAAATAGGCGTTCTCTGCAAAACGAGCCGAGTCAAATAAAACAGGGATATTATATTTGTCTGCTATTTGACGTACTTCCCTTAGGTTTTGCATGCTAACAGGTTGTCCTCCTGCTGTGTTGTTAGTTATGGTTACAATAATAAATGGTATTTTTTCTCTGTATTTGATAATGGCGTCTTCCAATTTCTTTGGACAAACGTTTCCTTTGAATGGGATTTCAAGTTGTGTGTCTTTTGCCTCTTCTATTGTACAGTCAAGAGCAATTGCTTTTCTGCTTTCAATATGTCCTTTTGTTGTGTCAAAATGAGAGTTTCCAGGACAAACACTTCCTTCTTTTACCAAATAGGAAAACAAAACATTTTCTGCTGCTCTTCCTTGGTGGGTTGGGATTACATAGTCAAAGCCAATAATATCTTTGATGGCTTGTTTTAGTTTGAAAAATGATGTTGCTCCTGCATAGCTTTCATCGCCGAGCATCATTGCTGCCCATTGACCCTGAGACATTGCGTTTGTTCCTGAGTCAGTAATAAGGTCAATATAAACTTTGTCAGCAGCTAATTGAAATGTGTTGTAATTAGCTTCTTTTATCCACTCTTCTCTTTCTTTACGAGTGCTTTTTCTTATTGGTTCAATCATCTTGATTTTCCAAGATTCTGCAAATGGTAATTCCATATTTATTTTGATTTTTAATTGTTATTACATTATTTTAGGGTTAATTAAAATTGAATTTTAAGGGATTGAAACTTATATTTTATCCCTGTCTTTTATATTAAGGTATAGGTTATTATTTAATATAGAATAGTTCTTTTTTATCATAAATAATAGTTAGTTTGTGAAGTTGCAAAGGTATAAATAAATATTTTAATTTCAAACTTTTAAAATTAAAAGTTTATTAAATATTCTGTTAACAAGCATAATATTACATGAGTTTCTTTTAAGATATAGTTTATAAAAGAGTAAAACAAAAAGGCAATATAGCTTCCTTAAAATTAACTTGCTTATGAAGAATTTACACAGCAAATTGAGTTTATAAACCCAATAAAAATCACATTAATTTGTTAGTAATTGAATTTTTTGTACCTTTGCACCTCATTTGGCGGGGTAGCTCAGGTGGTTAGAGCGTCGGATTCATAACCCGAAGGTCACGAGTTCAACTCTCGTCTCCGCTACAAATAAAAGAAAGCGACTGATATGTTAAAATATTAGTCGCTTTCTTATTTTACAACCCCAAGTCTTTATCAATAGTTGGAGAATTGCTTGTATGCTTAAGCTATTTACTAAATATATTTAAGCCTAAGTATATTGTTCTTGGTTGCATTGGTCCGTAAATATAACCTGCATCTCTATCTATTCCCTTGTCAAAATCTTTTTGGAAGGAATCAAAAACATTTTTCATACCAACGTTTAACTTCAATCGCATAGTTTTAGATATATTAAAGTTATATGCAAAAGAAATATTTAAATCAAAAAAGTTTGGACTTGTTTCTATTCTGTCTTTTTCAATATATCCAGCAAAATGAGGTATTTTCATACTTCCTGTATAGGTTCCTGTTAGGGAAATATCCATTGGTTCAAGAGGGGTTATGCTAAAGGTTGTATATCCATAGTTGTTTGGAGTTCTAAGCATATCCATTGTGCCTTCCACGTCAGCATCTTCTGACCAAAACTGCATTTCTTTATACTTACTACTTTGCATAGTATAACCAAGAGTAAGACTATAAAGGTCTTTATATGTTAATTTTCCTGTCATACTCCCTCCCTTAACAACTGCTCCAGAGACATTATATTTTTCTTGGTGCATAGTATTGTTAATAGTGTCAGAGCCTATAACTCTTAAAGCAAAAACATCTTTTAGGTCGGTGTAGAAACCTTCAATAAGTAGGTTTGCTTGATAGTTTTCGCCTAATAGTAAGTAATAGTCTAATGAAAGGCTAATACTATTGGAGTATTCGGGTTTTAGATTATCAACTAAGGAAGTTCTAAGGGATAGTCCACCAACTTGTGTTACATGAAAATCTTCTTCATAGGCTTGAGGTGCTCTATATCCAGATGCATAGGAAGCTCTTAATTGTAGATTTTCATTTGGTTTGTAGAGAGTATTCAATCGAGGAGAAAATATAAGAGATTTTATTAGATTATGCTTATCCAAACGTCCTCCCAATAAGAAGTTAATTTTTCTTGAACTCCATTCAATTTGTCCAAATCCTCCAAAGACATTGGTTTTTTGATTGGTTAGAATATTATGTCCCTTTACTTCATCGTTAAGTTCATTTGAGTTGAATTCCATTCCATAAACCAAAGTAGCTGGAAGGAAAAAAAGTTTATCTATCTTATTAGAGCCTTGTGTTCCGAAAAGAAAGGTTAAGTCATTACTAATTCCATAAGCGTTTGGGTCTTTATATGAGCCATAGTAGGAATTTCTATCAATATATTGTCCTGATATATAAACCGAATATTGATTCTTTGCATCAAGGCTAATATAATCGTAGCTCAATCCTCCTGAGTGTATTTTGTGATTGGTCATTTCGGTTATATTGCTAAGGTGTGGCTCATAGTCAAATCTATCTCCTCCTCTTCTTTTCTCTTGTGTTGTATGATATTCTAAGGTTAGCTTATTCTTGTTATCTATTTTGAAGAAACTCTTAGTTCCAAAAGAGAAAGCATCTAACTGACCTATTTCGGAAAACCCATCATTATCATAGTCAAATGGATTTCTTTTTCTAAAGGTTTGGTAGAATGAGGCTCCTGCTCTTCCATCCTTGCTCATAACTACTGCATTGGAATTGAAGTTTTGAGCATAAGACTTCATACCAATGGAGCTAATATCGGTTGCAAGAGAAAATGAAGGATAAAGAGGTTCTTTTGTTATTATGTTTATTGTTCCAGCAATTGCGTTAGAACCAAATAGGGCAGAGGCTCCACCTTTCACCACCTCTATTCTATCAATCATATTAACAGGTATTTGTTCTAAACCATACACTCCTCCCAAAGAGGACATTATTGCTCTTGAATCAATTAGGATTTGTGAATAAGGCCCTTCCATTCCATTTATTCTAACTTGTGGAAATCCGCAGTTTTGACAATTATACTCAACTCTAACTCCACTTTGGAAAGGAAGAGCTTGAGAGAGGTCTTGTGCATTGGATTTTTGAAAAGTTGCTTCGGAAAGTACATTAACAATTATTGGAGCTTCCTTGCGTGAAGTTTCAATCCTATTAGCAGAAACAACAACTTCATTAATTTGTTTTTTTGACTGCTTCATTTCTAAATGCACGTGAGATATTTCGTTCTCAACAACAAGAACTTCCACTTCTTCTTTTTCATAGCCTACACAAGAAAAAACCAAAATATATTTCCCTGGTTTTAATCCTCTAAACATAAAGTCTCCTTGTATATCGCTTACTGTTCCAATGGAAGTGCCTTTTATTCCAACAGAGACATATTCTATTGGTTTTTTAGTTTTTGCATCAAAGATATGTCCTTCTATGTTTGCTTTGTCATCATCTTGTTTGTTTATAGGCAAAGCATAAGATACTAAGCTTGCAAATAATATTGCAATAAATATAAATTTTTTCATTATTTATTTCTTATTTGTTTTATTTATACTAACTAAATTATAAGTCCTAATCCTAAGTTAGGATTAAGAAGTTTGCCAAAAATAGAGTTTTGTATTTGGCTGTTGAAATAAAACTAAGAAATAGGGGGTGCTCTTAGGCAGGGATTATAAAGATAAGTTTTTAGGGGTATTAGGACTTCTCTTTCTACAATTATTTTTATAGGTTTTTGAAGAATCGCTCTAAGTGCAATTGCAATAAAGAGAATAAAGAAGATACAAGCGTTGAAGGTATGTATTAAAGTTATTTGAGTTTGGTCGTGAGTGTGGGTTGTTTTGGAATTTGAAAAAGGCATAGAATCTACAGAAAAGTGAGAGTGAACAATAGTTACTCCATCAATAATATGCGTGTGGAGTTGCAAATTTGTTCCTGCATAAAAAAATATGTAGATTAATAATAAAAGTACCCCTAAATGTCTTTTCCTCTTTTCCATATAAAAATACAGGAAATAAGAAGAAGTTTCCTCCTCCCTATTTCCTATACTATTATTTTATTAGTTTCAAATCTCTTAATTATTTAGTTTGTTTTGGAACTCTTAGAATGTCGCCATGTTCTTCAACTATTTTTTCCAACCATTTCTTTTGATAAGGTTTTTGCATTGGAAATACATTTTGTCCTTGGCGATAAGGACTTTCAAGGAATTTACCATCCTTTTCTTTCTTGATATTTCCATCCATATACTTTACTAATAGATATTGATTTAGTTTTTTCCACTCTCTATAAGTTTTATCAACTCTTTCAACGGAGAATTTTGTAATATCATTCCTCATTTCATCTGCTGACATTCCTTTTATTCTATTGTCAAACTCTTCAACATCCTTAATAAATTGTTCTTCTAACTCTTTTTGCTTAGCTCTAATATCAACAATAATATCTGAGTATCTTAAATAAGCAAAATTTGTTACTTGATTAAATAGCCAAAATAGTGAGGTCTCAGAATATGTTACCATATTTCCATTTCCTTCTCTGATTTGCTCTGGAGCTTTTGACATATTGGTATAAAGTGGCATATAAACAGTTGAGTAGGTATCATCAACTCCAAACCAAAGTATTCCTTTTGCTCCTTCTGGCATCCAGCTTCTTTGTTGTGCAACAAGAGAGAAACCTGTTTGTTGAGTTGAGGTTGCTCTTTCGTTAACGTATTTTTCTCCATTAACTTCAAACTCCATTGGTCTCCAACGATAAGGACAGTTAAATGGTCCACCACCAATATCTTGAGTCATATCCATAGGTGTTCCTTGATAATGGTCTCTCATAAGTTCCATAACATCTCTAACAGATAATTTCTTTTCTGGCTTTATCCATAGCGGCATACGATTTTTTAGGTTATGCCCCATTGCATAGTCTTCATATTGTTTCATTGACTTGTTGCAACGTAAAAATCCAGCATAAACTCTTGCTTCGCATCCTCTTGCACCGCTAAAATCTATTGGAGCATAAATGTCTGAGAAAGAAAAGTCTTTGTCTTCTCCATTAAAGTATCCTTTGTGGCGTGCAAACTCAATAACATCATGAGCATAAACAACCTCTACTTCTGGACGAAATATTTCTTTTAATTTTTTTGAAGATATAGATTTGAAGCTTTTCTTAACTTCTTGAGGGAAGGTTGTAATACGTGCATGGTTAGCGTGTCCACTAATGTATCCATCAGGTATTCTCATAGCAACCCAAACGGCTCCCTTTTTAATGTTTTTATTTATTACTGGATTTCCTTTTTTGTCTTTTACAATTTCTCCCTTTTCATTGGTCTTAACATCTGGATTATTTCCCTTTCCTATAAGTTCTAATATCCAAACTTCATTTGGGTCTGCAATTGAGAAAGATTCTCCTGAAGAAAAATATCCATAAGTATCCATTAATTCTACTATTTGTTTTATAGCTTCTCTTGCGTTTTTAGCTCTTTGAAGAGTTAAGTAAATTAATGTACCATAGTCAATACCACCTGTTGAGTCTTCCAATTCAGGTCTTCCTCCATAGGTTGTTTCGGTTATTGCCAATCCCCATTGGTTTGTATTTCCTACCATTGTGTAAGTCTCTGCCACTTGAGGTATTTTGATTAATTTCTTTCCTGAATCCCAATCAACAATTTGAATCATTGTTCCTGCTGGATATTTTGCTGCAGCTCTATAATATAGTTCTCCATATAGTGTATGTGAGTCTGCTGCATAAGTAATCATTGTTGAACCGTCAGTTGATGCACCCTTAGTAACTAAAAAGCTTGTGCATGCAAAAGACGAAACCGACATTGATACGAAAGCCGTAGCTAAAACTGCAATAAATAAGTTTTTTACTCTTTTCATCTTTGTTTTTGTTTTATTTATTAATAATAATTTTTGTTTTTGAATTGGCAAAAATAAGGAAAATAATGATATCATCCAAAATAATCAAAGCTTAAGGAAAAATAAACGGGACTTATTTGAAATTATCTAGGGCAAAAATAAAATTATCTAGGAGAAAAAATTATTTATCTCCCAGTTAAATTTGGAAAGCTAAAATTCATACTATTTTATTTGACTATTGTTCCGATATGTTCTCCCATTATAACTTTTAGGAGGTTTCCTTTTTGGTTCATATCAAAAACATAGATTGGTAAGTTGTTTTCTTGACAAAGAGCAAAGGCAGTCAAGTCCATAATCTTTAGCTGTTTGTTTAATGCTTCTTGGAAGCTTAATTCAGAATATTTGGTAGCCTTTGGGTCTTTCTCTGGATCTGCTGTATAAACTCCATCAACCCTTGTGCCTTTAAGTATAACATCTGCCTCAATCTCTATTGCTCTTAGTGCTGAAGCTGTATCGGTTGTGAAATAGGGGTTTCCTGTTCCTCCTCCAATTATTACTACCTTTCCTTCTTTCATTGCATCTTTAGAACGCTTGCGAGATTGTTCCTTACAAATAGGCTCTATATTAAGTCCAGAAAGAAGTTCTGTTCTAACTCCCATTTTTTCCAACTCTCCTTGTAGAGCCATTGAATTAATTATGGTAGCTAACATACCCATATAGTCTCCCTGCACTCTGTCAAGTCCTTTTGAAGCACCCTGCAAACCTCTAAAAATATTACCTCCACCAATAACAATTGCAATCTCACATCCCTTATCCTTAGCTTCTTTAATCTCATAAGCATATTGTGAAAGCATTTTTGGAGAAATACCATATTCCTGTTCTCCCATTAGGGATTCTCCACTAAGTTTTAGTAAAATTCTCTTATATTTCATAATACTTATCTTGTTTAATTACTTTAATATTTATCTATTCTTCTTTTGGTTTTTCAAAATAACAACAATCGCCAAAGGATAGAAATCTAAAATTATTTTCTAAGGCAAATTTATAACATTCTTTCCATTTATCACCAATAAAAGCTGAAACTAATAGGAGTAATGTACTTTTTGGTTGGTGAAAATTGGTAATCATTGCTCTAATAATCTTGTATTTATAAGAAGGAGCAATAATTATTTGAGTTTGTCCAGTAAGCAAATCAACATTTTCACTATTCATCTTTTCCAAAATAGCTTCTAAGGCTTGTTTTGGATTAATATTTTCTTCCTTTTGGTAAGGCTCCCATTGAGAAATATTTATTTCAAGACTCTCTTCTTTGTTATTAATTAGCTTAACTCCATGCCAATAAAGACTTTCTATTGTACGAACAGATGTTGTCCCAACGCAAAGAATCTTTTTATCGATGTATTTAATAAGATTTTCAATCACTTGTTTTGGGATAACGACCTTTTCGGAATGCATAACATGGTCGGTAATTGATTCGGAACTTACAGGCTTAAATGTACCTGCTCCAACGTGTAGGGTTATAAAATCAGATTGGATTTGTTTTTGTTTTATATCTTCAAAGGTCTTTTCAGTGAAATGCAATCCTGCAGTTGGAGCTGCAACAGAACCTTCTTCCTTTGCATAAATAGTTTGATAGTCCTCATTATCCTCATCTCTAACTTCACGATTAATATATGGAGGCAGGGGAATAACCCCCATAATAGAAAGTACTTCAGCAAAAGAATATTCCTTATCCCAAGTAAATTTAACTATCCAAGCATTATCTTTTTGAGTTTCTCTTTGAACATTAAGGGTTATTTCTTTACCATTATGCTTTATTGTTTTGGTTAGAATGCCTTCTTTCCATTTTTTATTATTGCCAATAAAACATTTCCAATGGCCTTCTCCCTTTTGAGCCATAGCTATTTGTATTTCATTGGGAAGGGTTGGCTCAAGACAAAAAACTTCTATGATTGACCCAGTGGTTTTTGGGAAAAATAACCTTGCATGAACAACCTTAGTTTCATTAAATATTAGTAAGTTATCTTTATCTAATAGGTTTGGAATTTCAAAAAAACTCTTCTCTCTAATACCTTCCTTATCAAATACCAATAACTTTGCTTTATCTCTTTCCGAAAGAGGGAATTTTGCTATCCTCTCCTCTGGCAAATCATAATCAAAGTCTTTAATAGCAATGTCTAACGACTTGCCAATCATAATTAAGCTTGGGTTAATCTAAATTCGTAGTGTTCCATAATTGGATTATGAAGCAATTCCTTACATGCTTTATCAACCAATTCTTTTGCTTGTTTTTCGTCCTTTGCTTCCACTTCCAAACTTATGTGTTTTCCAATTCTAACATTAGTTATTTGCTCCAAACCAATGTTTATCATTGATGAGCTTACAGCTTTTCCTTGAGGGTCCAACAAAGCCTTTAGAGGCATTACGTCTATTTCTGCGATAAATTTCATTTTTTTATTATATTAATGATTAATGATTCAAGTATGTAAATAAAAATTATTATTGGAATAGCATATAAATTAAATGCAAATATAAGAACTATTGCAATAATTAAGAAAATAAACTTTTCTTTGTTATCTTTCCATTTTAGGTTTTTAAATTTTAACGCAAATAAAGGCAGTTCAGAAACGAGCAAGAAAGACATAAGAATTGAGCCAAAGAGAATAACTAAAGGGTTAAGTAACACGGCAGTTAGATTAGTATAAAAACCTTCAAAAGGAATACCCCAAAGATGTATGGAGTTTGATTCAAGATAGTATATTACAGGTAGAGAAATCCATATTAGAGCATTTGCAGGAGTTGGAACACCAATAAAGCCTAAACTTTGACGCTCATCAATATTAAATTTGGCTAATCTATAAGCACTCATTAGAGCCATAAGTAAAGGAATAAAAACAATAAAAGAACAGGAAGACAAAACCTTACTAAAAGAATAAAACTCTTGCATTAAATCAACTACTATCAAGCTTGGAGCAACACCAAAGGTTACAACATCTGCAAGAGAATCCAATTCTTTTCCAATATTTGAGTAGGCATTTAGCAGCCTTGCTGAAAGTCCATCACAAAAATCAAATAAGGCACCAATAACAATAAAAAGCGAAGGAAGGATTAAACTTTCTGTATTATAGAGAGTGTAAATGGATAGTATTCCACAAAGTAGATTAAGAAGGGTTATTGTGTTGGGTATTTGTTTTTTTATCATTTTATTTCAAATTTCAAGCTTCAAAATTACTCATTTATTGTCAATAAATAGATTATTTAAACACTTTTTATGCAGAATTAATTCTTATTTGACTATATTTGCAAATTAGAAATCAAGAAAATATATTAATAATAATGAGAAATAGGATTATTACGATACTTAGTATTTTATTTGTTGCATTAGCTTTTTCTTCCTGTGAGCCAGACAATACTTTAGCTTCATCAGACTGGAATGGAAATTGGAGAATGAGTGAGGATATTATTTTCCCACAAACCAAATCTTCTTCTGGAACAATCAAGGTTGACCCAAACAATGAAAGAAAAATAATAATTAGCGGAGAACTTTTTGGATTAAACTCTTCATTTAGTATTATTGCAGATGTTATTTCAACAAATGCAAACTTTGACCAAATGGTTAGCAATTATAAAATCAAAGGTACAGCCACATTGAATAATGCTAATCAAATAACTTTTAATTTTACTATTACAACAGAGAACAATAATTCGGAAGTATATAAAAGAATAGCAATAAGAATTTAATTAAAACCTAATATTATTATGACAGATTTATCAAAAAATTTAATAGAAGAATGTAAGACAAACATGCAAGGAGCAATTAAGTTTCTTGAAGGAGCAATGCAAAAGATAAGAGCAGGAAAAGCTTCTCCAGCAATGTTGGAAGGAATAAAGGTTGACTATTATGGAAATCTTACTCCATTAGAACAAGTTGCTAATATTTCTACTCCTGACCCAAAACAAATTGTTATCCAACCTTGGGAAAAGACAATGTTATCTCCTATTGATAAGGCTATTTTGGCTGCAAACTTGGGCTTTACTCCAAAGTTTGAAGGAGATATTCTTCGTATTATCCTTCCTCCAGTTACAGAAGAAAGAAGAAGAGAACTTGTTAAGAGAGCAAAACAAGAGGTTGAAGACGCAAAAGTTAGTATAAGAAACGTTAGAAGAGGAATTATTGATAAGGTTAAGAAATCAAAAGACCAAGGCGTTTCGGAAGATGAGATAAAGGTTGTGGAAAAAGAAATAGAACAAATAACTGAAAAGTTTATTAAAGAAACCGAAGCTGTTTTGTCTGTTAAGGAAAAAGAAATAATGTCTATTTAGAAAGATGAAGATTCCTTTTTCTCCTCCATACATTGATGACGATGTAATAAAAGAGGTTAATGATAGTTTGTTTTCAGGCTGGATAACAACAGGACCCAAGGTTGCAGCCTTAGAGAATGGCTTGCAAGAGTATTGTAGAGCTAAAAGGGTTAATTGTGTTAATTCTTGGACAAGCGGAGCAATACTTATTATGCGTTGGTTTGGAATAAAAGAAGGTGATGAGGTTATTGTCCCTGCTTATACCTATTGTGCTACTGCAATGTCAGTAATGGATGCAGGAGGAGTGCCTGTTATGGTTGATATTAAGAACGACCTAACTATTGATATTGATAAGATTAAGCAAGCAATAACTCCACGCACCAAAGCAATTATTCCTGTTGATTTGGGAGGAGTACCTTGTGACTATAAAAAGATAATGGAGCTTATATGCTCTAAAGAAATAAAGGATAAATTTGTTCCTACTTCAGATAATCAAGAAAAATTAGGAAGAATATTACTTATTTCCGATTCCGCTCACTCACTTGGAGCAACCTTCAATCAAAAAACAATAGCCGAATTAGTTGATGTTTGTATTCTTTCTCTTCATGCTGTAAAGAACCTAACCTCAGCCGAAGGAGGAGCAATATGTCTTAACCTTCCTAAACCTTTTGATAATGACGATTTATACAAAGAGGTTAGAATACTTTCCCTAAATGGACAAACAAAAGATGCCTTCACAAAATCTCAGGCAGGAGCATGGCGTTATGATATTGTGGCACATGGAATGAAGTTTAATATGCCAGATATTAATGCTGCCATTGCACTTGCACAACTTCGTAAGTATGACTATTTGTTAGCTGAAAGGAAAAGAGTTTATGATAGATACTCACAACTCTTAAAAGAATATCATTGGGCTATTCTTCCACAGCAAGACAATAAAGAAATAACAACCTCCTATCATCTTTACCCTTTAAGAATAAATCCAATAACAGAAGAGCAAAGAGATAATTTAATTCAATATTTGGCAGAAAAAGGCATTGCAACCAATGTTCATTATATACCAATGCCAATGCTAACCCTATTTAAGAAAATGGGATATAAGATTGAAGACTATCCAGTAGCTTATGATACATATACTCGTGAAATATCACTTCCAGTATATCCTCAACTAACAAACCAGCAAGTAGATTACATTATACACAACCTCGTTCAAGGTTATTATAATGTAAGTTTATAGAATTTTTTGATGAAAAGAGTTTTTGATTTCACAAGTTCATTACTTGGACTTATTTTTCTTAGTCCTGTTTTCATTGTAGTAGGATTACTAATATTGTCCACGTCCAAAGGAGGTGTTTTCTATAAACAAAAAAGAGTGGGTAAGGATAATAAAGACTTTATTCTTTTTAAGTTTCGTTCAATGGTTGTTGGTGCAGACACAAAAGGGTTACTTTCCATCGGAAAAAAAGGAAGAGACCCAAGAATAACACCAATAGGATATTATCTTAGAAAATATAAGATTGACGAACTACCACAACTTTTTAATGTTTTGATAGGTGATATGTCTTTAGTAGGACCAAGACCAGAGGTAAGAAAATATGTAGATTTATATACAGAGGAGCAAAAACAAATCCTTAAAGTAAGACCAGGTATAACAGATATTGCTTCAATAACCTTTCGTAATGAAAACGATATTCTTTCTCAAAGTCCCAACCCAGAAGAATATTATATAAAAGAGATAATGCCTCAAAAGATAGCCCTAAGTCTAAACTATATCAAAGACAGAACACTATTAAAAGACATAAAAATAATACTTAAAACTATATTCGGATAATTTTCTTAAAGAATTAAGATTTCTTTTTCAGACAAGAATACTTTGTGGGGAGAAATAAAAAAGTGGACTTGCAGGGAGTCGAACCCTGGTCCAAACAAGAAACAAATAAACTTTCTACATGCTTATTCTTTCATTGTTTTTCGTGCAAGAAAAGGAGAAAGACACCCTAAGTCTTGCCTTATCTTCTAAATTTTCGCTCCCAAGCCGAAGACACCCAAAAGCTATCTCTATTTTCCGTGCGTCCCTATGCCCTTGACCATAGAGAATGGGTCGTGGAGGAACGTCTTGCTCCATATCCTTGATATGGATAAAGCTAATCTACTAAACTTCGATTAAGCAGCAAAAGCAAAATTATTTTCGCCAATTAATTTTTTTGTAACCTTGTTTAAGGCAATTATTACGTGTGCCTGCATGCTTACTTACCCATTTACCTTGCTGTCAAAACCAAACCAAGCCCATTTTGAATAAGAAACTAATCTCTTTAGAAAAGAAAAGCACTGATAAAATTTATCAATGCTTTGTTTATTGTTTAACTTTTGGCGGTCCGGACGGGACTCGAACCCGCGACCCCATGCGTGACAGGCATGTATTCTAACCAAACTGAACTACCGAACCTCTTTTGTTTTTAATTAAAGACCCTTAAAAAGCGAGTGCAAAGATACAATGTTTTTTTATTCTACCAAATTTATTTGATATTTTTATTCAAAAAACAATTTGGCTTCTCTGATTAAAAAGTTTTTAAGTACTTTAAAGTCTTTAATGTTCTTAAGGAATTTTTCTATCATAAAATTACAGAAAATTAGAATCAAGTTCTAGAACATGGTGTCTAAACTCTTGTAAATCAATAGGAGTTTTGGGCTAAAAATAGACTAAGTTCTATGGGTCATAGGACTTAGTCCTTAGGGGTATAGGACTTAGTCCTAGAGGGTGTAGGACTTAGTTTTCCGAGTGTAAGGACTTAGTTTAATTTTTTTGTATAATAAATCTTATTTTACTCTTTTATAATGAAGGGTTTCTATTCTTTGGTCTTGGCTGTGAATCTTTATTCGGAGTATTAGCTCTTCTTTAGAAAGTTTCTCTATATCCATTATTGAGGTGTCTTGACTTCCCAATATAAATGAAAATAGTTGATTGCCACGAATAAAATATCTTACATTAACTTCTTGATGTCCGTTAGTTATAAACAAAGTGCTATCTTCTCTAAACACATTATAGTTTGGAGGAAATTGGGTCATATCCAAACTATCTATACCTTCAGGACTATTACTAACGATTAAAATATGTTGCCATTTCCCTACTATATCTGCTTCTTTGGGTTTGCAGCCAAAAATAAGTAAAGAAATAAAAGAAATTCCTATAAAGTAAAATTTAATCTTATTGAGTTTGTTGATATATTTCATTTTATATGTATTTTAAGTGTTTTTCTTGTGCGAAGATATATAATTATTTCATAATGGGTAAATAAATATGGAAAATTTATTCTCCAAAAAATTGATAATAAAATAAAAACTATATACCTTTGCATCATTCAAATTTAGTATTTATAAATATTATTTTGCAATATGATGGTTTTTAGCAGTATTAAGGAGAAG